>ONVP01000113.1 GCA_900321315.1 uncultured Bacteroidales bacterium | reverse complement strand
ATTTTATTCAAAGGAAGAATATAAAGTATCAGAATAAAATTATTGAAACTCATATTATTATTAATAATGGTAAAATAATAATTGGATTTAATAATAAAGAACTAGATTTAACTAAAAAGGATTTAATATTAATAGGACACGTAAATAATGGCGAACATTTTGATTCTAAATTTATTTGTGATATTTTATTAAATACGGCTGATATAAAAAACATAAATACAATGATTGCTGCAATAAAATATATGGTATCAATTCCATCTATGGAGAGCAGTGTATTGCGCCAATTAATGCCGTCAGAATGATAAGACCAACTATTTCCTCCATTTTCTGTGGTGAACACAACAGAATAAACATGTCCACCCATATCAGTCCAAGATGAAACGAAACAACCGTTTTGGTTTGTGTTGAAATTATAGTCCGAACTTGGAGCCACCGTTCCTTCCCATAGCCAAATATCATCGTTTGAATTAGCAGTGTATGTTGAAAGCATTACTGATTCAAATCCATCATAAGTGTCAACTCTATTGTATAGCTCCCCAAAAGCTCCAAATACGGAAAGACTGTCCTTGCTAATAAAATTCAAAGCCAAAATGCCATTATACCATTCGCATGTATAAACATCCATCCAAGTTTCACCAAAATCTATTGTTTTGAAAACATGACCATTTCCATTAACAACATAACCAACACTATCGTCAAAATAAATATGGGAACCACTTGCAGAAGGTACCGTGCGGAATGTCAATCCTCCGTCTGAACTTTTTCTTGTTCCAACATTCGAAGAGAGAAGTAATGTAGATGCGTCAAGGCAATACAATCCAGTTGATGCCACACTAGAAGGAAAACCCGAAAAAGGATCACCAAGCTCCATCCATGTTGTTCCACCGTCAGTTGTCTTTAACAATTGCCTATCCTGGTAAGTAATAATACCGTTATTGATAACAGTAACATGTCCGTATGAATATCCTGTTTGTTCATTTGCAAAAGCAATTAGTTTTATATCAAACTCTGGGTATTCATATTGTTTTTCCCAGCTTTTCCCTCCATTTATGGTTTTGAGTATCACCCCATTTTGTCCGCATACGAAAACCGTGTTGGTGTCGATGCAGCAGACATTGTAAAGGTCTTCTGTAACTCCTGTGTGGAGTTCCTTCCATTGTTGTGCCTTCACCGCCCCCGCCGCCATCAGCAACAGGAGTAGAAGGGCTTTTTGTTTTAATTTGTTATTTCTCATTGTGTATTAAGTTTTAGTTGTTAATTCGGTACAAAGATAAACTGTTTTTTGCATATTTACAAAGGTTTCTGTCAGATTCGCCTTCGGCGTTTCCTGTAGGGCTGCCGCTTGGCGGCATGTAGAGCTGTCGTACCACGGCAGCCGCATGGGTTTTGCGGCGGCTGTAGAGCCGCGGCGCGCCACGGCTCTACGAATGTCGCCGCGTTTATTCCTTAACCACCTTGTCGGTGAACACGGTGCCGTCTTCCAAGGCGACGCGCATCGTGTAGGTGCCCGGGGCGAGGCCTTGCAGGGTAAGGCTTTCGAGGGCATTGCGCTGGCTTTGCACCAAGCGCCCTTGCAGGTCGTAAAGCTCTATCTGCGTGGGCTTCACGTCTGGCGAGTAGTGCAGGTGCAGCTCGTCCTTGGCGGGGTTAGGCCAGTAGGCATAGGGGCGGGCAAACTCTTCCAACTCGGGAACTGACACCGAACCGTCGGCGAAAAATTTCAGGGCAAAGGCATCGGCAGAATCAACACCATAGACACCCGTATGACCGGTAACAAGACAGCCACCATCGCTGGTTGCCATGATGGAGTATGTCAAAAACGCCCTGTTCTCTTCATAATAGTACCTCTCCCAAACAACGTTTGCGTTCTTGTCGGCTTTGGCCACCACTATATACGGCTTATCGACATCGTCATTATACTCGACAGAGAACCCGCAAACAAAAGCCGTTTTTCCGTCAAACACCATGGCGGGGTTATAGGCAAACTTACAATGATGCTCGCCCGCCAATCCCAACATGGAGTAGTTTGAAATGTTGCCAGCGGTGTCGATTTTCGCCAAAGCAATGATAGTCTTAAAGTTCCCGGTTCCAAACACGTTCAAATCTGAACCGCAAGCAAGTATCATAGACCCGTCGGAACACGAATAGGCTACTACATCGTTAGTGCCTCCATTCCATGTCAAAAGCGTTAATGGCGAATTGGAAACGACTTCGTTTAATGGAAGACTCAGTGTGGAAACCATCCCAAAATTCCTGTCCATGCGCCGGATTGTGGTTGTGTCATTTGGCATCAGTGTCTGTCCATAGTCACCGCTGCCGTCGGCGTACTCGAACAAGTGGCCATAGGGAATATCCGTGAATAGATAAACCTCAGGAGTTTCAAACAAGGTCAGCAATTCCCCTTCCTTTGACAGGCGGAAATAGAGCAGCGGCGTGTAGAAACTGGCTGGGCCAGATCCGCTTGTGCTTTTTTCGTAGGGCGATGTGCAATACACTATGTCGCCTCGGCTGTCCATCATCACCCTTTGGCGGTAATAGAACTTCCTGTAAGGCTCTGGCATCTCGATTTCCTTTTGCCAAACAAGGTTGAGGTTGTGGTCGAACTTGGCGAGGAAAGGCTGGTCGAAGTGTCCGTCGTTGTTGTGTATCTTGCCTGCGGCGATGACATGGCCAGGTGTGTCGGGGTCGTGGTATAGACCGTTGATGACCGTGCGCCGTCCCGGCTCGCCAAGCGTAAGCTCGCCCATCCATTCACCTTGCGACGACAGCCTAACCACTTTGGCGGGATACACGCTTGTTAATTCTTCGGTGTACCAATCGCCAACGTAGTTGCAAAAGGCTACAAGGTAACTGTCCTCGCCGTCATCGGATTTAATCTCAAGCGCAAAACTGCCAACGAATTGGTACTCATCCTCCACATTTGGTCGAAGATAAAAGAAATCAGGCTGCTGGGCAAAAGCCGGAATGTGAGCCAACAAGAACAAGGCCAACAAAGCCTTGTGTGTAAAGTTGTGCATTCTTTTCATGTCGTTGTTGTTTTAGGTGTTAGGTTCGGCAAAGATAACCATTTTTTTCGGAAATCTGCCAAAAAAGAGCCAAAACGGAAAGCTTTTTCTGATAGGAAACACCTCTGTTTTGGCTCTCTTTCCCAACGGTGGTTTACATTTCAGGGCCTGTGCAGTTCAGTTTGGCGTGATAAACAATGAGTTGCCATTTAAAAGGGGGGAAGGGTTTATACTGACCATTGACCAAATAGTAATTATCTGCCGAGTGAACGATTCTGTAATACAGCGGAACATGACCAGGATGTGCGGGCATAAAGCCAGCGTATTCAAACCACAATGCTCTTGCTTGGTTGTAGTAATATCTCAACTCGGAATCGTACAGACAAACCTGGCTTTGGTCTGATTCATTGGAAACATACAGTTTGTAGCCACAAGGTGATGCAGGATCAACTAAAGCGGGATTGTTGCCGTTCACATAACTGACACCATGGTTGGTGAAATACACCCTGCCGTTGTCGCAGCCATAGGGCAGGAGGCTGTTGTTGAGCCAATTGGCAACTTGTTCCGGTCCGCCCCACATATTGATGGCATTGCCGTAGCAGGTGCCGCCTTTGTTGGTCGGCCTCCAGTCTTTGTAGTTGTCCTCTGGATTGGTGCCCCTGTATCCTCTGGTGATGACAACGATTTCCAAGTTTTCATCGTTGCTTTTCGCCGAATCATCAAAGTTGTACAACACGGCATACACACTCTTCTCGGGAAGATCCACTTGTTGGAACAAGCTGTTGACTTGGCCGTACGCATCATTGTAAACAGAGGCCAGATGCGAAAGATCCACCTGTCCGGCGGAAACCGAGAGGCTGGTTCGGATGGTGTCAAACACATACTCGTCTGAAACGTGGTTGGCATCGCCGAAGTCGAAGTTGAGTAGGTTGTTCATGTCGTTTAGAGCCTGCTCGATAGACATGGTTTCGCCGCCCTTCTCAGCCGAAAGGAGCTTCTTTTTGAACGAAATCAGGTATTCGTCCATGTTGTCGGTTGCTTGTGCGCATTGTTCGCACTTTTCGGTGGTTTCGTCCTGCTTATCCTTCTTGCAGGAGACCACGGCCACAATCGTGGCCAGAACCATCACGCAGATGGCGTAGAAAAATGATTTTTTCATGGTGATTAAGTTTTGGTTATTAATGAAGTTCAGTTACGTTCAAAGTCGCCTTCGGCGAAGCCAGTGGCGTTGTCTAAGGTGAGGTGGTAGCCGCCGTTGCCGCTGCTGTTGGCAATGGGGATGATGAGGGTTTGCTGCACGTCGGTGTTCACCACCGTGCTGTAAACGAGCACTCCGTCTTCGTTGTGGAGCGCGACGCTCACGCTGCCGAAGCTTTGGTTGAAGTGGACACACACCGCGTTGCGGCTGTAGCCGGCACTGATGGCGTTGGGACTATACATCAAAGAGCCATGAAGCATAATCTCTTCATACCCAGTAGGCAAGTTGTCTTCCACATTAATAATTGAAGTGTGGTGGTGGTTTGTGGCTTGGGCTTCCCAAGCGATGAGGCCTATTACGAAAAGGCCTGCAAATGTGAATGCTTTTTTCATGTTTGCTGATTTTTTTTGATTATACAATTGTGATTTTGAATCTACGGTGCAAACATATAATGAAAAAACAAGCTTCCGAACCCCTTTACGAACTTTTTTGAAGAAAAATAATTATAACACATTGTAAAACAACAAGATAAAAATTTTTTATTACGAACTTTTTTTGAAAAATTACGAACTTTTGACGTTTTTTTTGCTCGTTTTTGGGCTATTTACGCTCATTATTAGGGCTTTTGGGGAACCTCAAATGAAGTGTCTTGCATCTTTTTCCTGACGGCGTTGCGCAATTTGTCCAAAGAATGAATCGTGATGCCCAACAAGTCGGCTTCGTCTTGCCTTGACACGTTAAAGAATGAGAGTATCACATCCTTGCGCTCCGTTTCTGTCAGGTCGGGATGTTGCAAGATAAGACTTTCCCTGACATTAGGAAACAAAGTGTCAAATATACTGAAAATGGCTTCCCAAGGCGTTTGGTTGTCGAAAACGGCTTGTTTTAGGTTGTTCAAATAAGCCGCTTCTCCCTTGCCATTTAAATAGATAACCAGTTTCATTATCATCTTTTGTTCCCTAAATTGGGCGTTTGAGAATTTTTCTGCATAGTCTTGATAAGCACATTTGTATTTTTCCTTCTCTTCCAACAACAATTGATACACTTTTTCTGTTTCGCTATGCTTCAACATCAAATCGGTATGTTTTTTCGCAAATTCCTCATGCCGTTGCATAAGATCCTTGTTCTGCTGCATGAAATGGAAGAGATTGGTCTTTGCATCGGCTTCCTGTTTGCGTATCCTTGCCAATCGGATTTGCGAAACTGCTAATGCCGTCAAAACCAAGATGGCAAAAGCGCCGATAAAGAAAACCACCCGATGCCAAAGGATAATTTGTCGCTCCATCTTGTCTTGCAAGATTTTATGGTCATATTGCTTCTGTATGTAATATACGGACCGATCTTGCCGTTTTCTCATCACATCTGCCAATAGTGTCGAAACTTTCTCTTGGTAATTCAAAGCCAACGCATTGTTGCCTATGGTTTTGGCAAAACGGGAAAGGAAACCATAGGCGGTGATTTTGCTTTCTTCCTTTATGGTAATGGAAGGAAGGGTTTCTTCAAAATACGGGACGTATAGCGCCGCCGAATCCAATATATTGGCTGCCAAATAGGTGTTGCCCATATTCAAGTAACACATGAACAATTCGTCATCGGAATGGATGCTTTCTTCCATCTGCCTCAAGCAGCCTATCGCATCATCAAGTTTCCCTTGTAGGCGATAAAGCACGGCATAATTGTTCAAAACCTTGTGTTTTACCTTATTAGTATGGCCTTGCTCTGCCAATAGCAGGCTTTGCTTCAAACAGTCTTCGGCACTTCCAAGGTTTTGGAGCATCAAGTGGCAAACAGCCTGCATGTTCTGCGCCAAAGCCTTGCATGAAAGATGGTTGCCAAACTTGTTTTCGGCAGACTGAAACATAACCAAAGCTTCGTCATACGAGTGTTCCCCTAACAGCATTTTCCCCATCAGGCTTTGAGCCAATCTTGTTCTCGCCGTAGTGCTGCTGCACGAAGCCGCTGTAGAGCGCGGCGGTGGCGGCGCGGTCGTACTGCTTCTTGCGGGCGAAGTAGGCGGCGGCGCGCTCCAGCTCAGGGCTGGTGCTGAAGAAGGGCTTGTCGTCGAAATACTCGTCGTCCATCAGCGGCGGGATGCTGTTGGCGGCGGTGTCGTGGTGGCCAAAGAGTATGTTGCCTTGAAGCATAACAATCTCCATGCGCTCGCGCTCGCTGAAGTAGGCTTCCATGCGCAACACGCTGTCAATCAGGCTCAAGGTGCTGTCGGGCAGGGTGTCGGCCAACCGCTCGGCACGGCGCACCATGCGCCGCGCTTCGCGCGTGGTGGGGGTGCACGAGGCCAAAACCAACAGCAAAATCAATCCTATGAAAACATGTCGTTTCATGGCGGCAAAGGTAGGGAAAAATGTTCAATCACACACCAAAAAAAGGCTGCCATGTTGGCAGCCTTTTTCGATAGGTTTGTGGCTTGCGGACGCTTATTCCACCACCACTTTCTTGGTAATGACTTTACCGCCGATGACATTCACGAAATAGAGGCCTGCGGGCAGGTCGCTGACGTCGATGGTCGTTTGCTTGTCCATCACGAAGCAGCGCACTTGTTGGCCTTGGGCGTTCAGGATGTGGACGCTCAACTTGCCGATTTCATAGTCGGTGGCGATGGTCATCTGGTGCTTCACCGGATTGGGCGAAATGTTCACCGTGAAGGGGTCTTTCTCGTAGTCGTAGCGTTCCTCGATGCCGACCAAGAGGGCTTCGTTATTGGAGCGGCTCACCACCATGCCCGAAACGCGCAGGATCGGGTTGTTGGGTTCGGCGCATTGCGGGCAGGAGTTCTGTCCATCGACGCAGTCGGGATAGTTGGGATGACACTCATCGTAGTAGGTCGGGTCGAACTGGTAGAAGACATGGGCTTCGCCTTGCGGGAGGTATTCGTTCATGTCGTAGTTCCACACCATGCCCATGCTGCCTGGGCACCATCCGCTGCGGTTGTAGCTCCAAGTGCCGTTTTGTGGCTGGCAGCCGGCGGGGTTGGGCGCGCAGTCTTGCCACAGGTGTTGGTCAAACTTGCTTTGTCCGTTCACAAAGACGTGGTGTGTGGCCTCGTAGAACTCGGCGGCGTTGCCCGTGTTGTAGGCCGTTCCGCCGCTCATCACGCTGCTCCAGTTGTGGCCCGTGGTGATGATTTTCAGGTGGGCTTCCTCGGCAATATCGGCAAACTTGACATCCAGTTCGGGTACAGGCTGTTGGTTGGCATAGTCGCCGAAGTCATAGGTTCCGAACCAGAGCGGCTGCACGTCGCTGTAAAGATAGTCGGGGGTGCCTTTTTGCATGTTGAAGGTCAGGATGGGATTGAAGCTCCATTGCTGCCAGATTTCGTAATACACTTCAAATTCCACCAAGCCTTGTAGCACGGAGGTGTAGTCGGTGACGTCGATGTTGTCGTCGCAGGCCACGCCGAAGGGCGAGCAGTAGCGGAACAGTTCCACCCATTCGCCGCGATGGTTCTTCACGCGCACATAACCGATATGGTCGTAGGGGTCGCAGCTGCCGTTCACGCATTGGTGGTCGTAGTGGGCGTTGATGGTGGCAAAAGCACCCACATGCGAAGGCAGGGCATATTCGCCGCGCACGGTTTGGCTGGCCGAAGTCACCACCAAGTCGCCGTTCATGGCCACGGCATCAACGTTGTTGAAGTCGTTGGTCACGGTGAAGTGGTTGCTCACCGAAGTGGTCTTGCCGCCCGATTGGGTGATGGTAGCGGTGAGGTCGAATTCGCCGAAAGCGGTGGGTTCCCACATGGCGAACCAGTAGCCGTTTTCCGGGTTGTCGGGATAGGCGGTTTCCAGGTGCACGGTTTGTCCACCGATGGTGCACGACACATCCTCGAACTTGATGACGTTGCCATGCTCGACGAAGGCGCTCAGCACCAGCATCATGGGTTTCAGTTCGGTCATATAGACGTTGAGGCCGTCGTAGGGGCGGCGGATGGTGATTTCGGGCGTGAAGTTGTCGGGATTGACGACTTCAAAGCTGCGGTTCACTGCGGGAGCGGCTTGCCATTGGGTGCCGTCGCCGCTTTGCGTGGCGCGGATTTTCACCGTGCCTTCCTGACCCGTCAAAGTAACGGTGGAGCCTTCCAAGGTGGCCGGACCTTCCACGATTTCAAATGCAACGGGCAGCCCTGAGGTGGCGTTGGCGTTCAGTTGGAAGGGTTGGTCGAAGACGAGCTTGTCGGGGATGGCGTCAAACTCGATGAACTGCGAAGCCAGTCCGGCAGGAGTGTGGCGCACCACGATGTTGTCGAAGCCGCCGTGCGAGCTGCTGAGGAAGAACACGCCGTCCCAAGCGGCAGGGTCGAAGCGGTCGCCGCTGCCCGGGGTGAGTCCGGCATTGATGCCTTGGATTTCGGGGACGGGTTCAAATTCACCCGTGCAGCCATGGTCGGCGAAGAGGGTGACGGAGCCTTGGCCGCCGTTGGCCTCAAGGTCGATCATGATTTTCCAGCGCGTCCAAGTGCCGTATTCGTTCTCATAGTCGTAATCAACGGGCATGGTATTGCTGGGCAGCACGATACCGTTGACGAAAGAAGGTCTTGGGGCGATACCCGTGGTGACGAAGTAGATGCCGCCGTCTTGTGCAGGCAGGTTGGCGTTGGGGCAGGTGGCCTCGTAGCTCATCGGGGGCAGCACCACGCCGTCGCCGTTGGCGTCGTAGCCGATGCCGAAGCAGGTGCCCCACCAGTTGCGGAACAAGTCGATTTCCACCTCAATCACGCCGCCCGTCGAGAAGTCGAAGGGGAAGTCGGGTGTCGATTTGTGGGTGGCCACTTCACCGAAGTTGGTGTTGGCGTTGTCGAAGAACACGCCCATGGTCTCGTCGGGGGTGGTTTGGCCGCCGCCGCCGAGGTATTCTGTCATGAAAACGCCGCCGCCGGCACTGTGTGCACGGCTTACCCAGCCGCCTTGCCCGTTGAGAGCTGCGCCTTCGGTGTAGCTGTTGAAGTCGTCAGTGGCCACTGTCTGGGCCGTCGCCGCGATGGAAAAAGCCATCGTCAAAGCGAGAAATAAGAAAGGTTTTTTCATAGGATTGTGTTTTAAGTGTGGCAAAAGTAGTTATTTTTTTTGTTTCACCAAGACGATGGCGACAAAGTTGCCGTGCCGTGGCGGTTGGCTTCGCGCTGGCGGAGCAGCTGCTGCCTTACGTATTCGACGGTGTTGCGCCGCTTGTTCTCGTTGATGAGGTGGATTTCCTGAAGCTCGATGATTTCCAAGGCTTGCTTGATGGACTTCCCCTTGTTGACATCGAGGAGGAAAGCATGGCCAACGCCCTCAATCTCGCGGAGACTCCTGACGATGGCATCGACGCGCTCGGGCACGATGCCGTTGCGCACCACCATCAGATAGTCGAGGTTGGTCTTGAACTCGAGCAGCGGCAGGTCGCCGCTCTTGATGGAAACCAAGTTGTAAACTTGGCTGTTCTCGCCCGCCGTGTAGTAGTAGAAAGCGTATGTCATGCCGTCGGCGAAGATGTCTTCTTGCCGCGACAGGTCGATGGAAACCTTCTTGTTGATCATCCAGGCCAGCTTGTAGTCGGCCAAGCCCGAGTTGATGCCGATGGCGAAGGTGTCGGCAAACGAGGCCGCCATCACTTTGTTCTTGTCACGATGGTTCATGCTGCAAAGATACGTTTTTGGGCAATATGTCCAACGTTTTTTCTGCGGCGGTTTGTTCGGCCCTTTTGATGGATAGGTCGATGGCCTCGGCGAAAGGCTTGCCGTTGATGAAGACCTGCACATGAAACAGTTTCTTGTTGTTCGCCATGGTTTCGTCGAGCAGCCTGAACTCGATGTTTTTCTTCTTTTTCGATTTCTGCGCCCATTCGAGCAGCTTGCTCTTGAAGTTGGTTTCGGTTTGTTGCAGCTGCTCCACGTCGATGTGGATGCGGATGATGCGGTCGATGATGATGTGTTTGGCGAAGTCGAAGCCACGGTCGAGGTAGATGGCGCCCATGAGTGCCTCGAACACGTTGCCGCCCAGCGACTTGAACGCGCCGATGCTTTTCTTCTCGGCGTTGAACTTGATGTAGTCCACGAAACCAAGTTTCTGTGAGAGCTTGTTGAGCGAGCTGCGGCTGACGATTTTCGAGCGCATCTCGGTCAGGAAGCCTTCGGATTGGGTGGGATAGGTCCTGAAAAGGTAGTCGGCCACGGCTGCGCCCAAAACGGCGTCGCCGAGATATTCCATGCGCTCGTTGCTGATGTGGTAGTTGCCCACGTATGCGTCCGACTTCGACTTGTGTGTGAAGGCCACCTGAAAGAGGGCGACGTTTTTCGGGCGGAAGCCGAAAACGTTGTGGATGTAGTCTGAAAGGGCTTTTTCTTCGGTGGAACGATGGGGAAACAGCGCCATTTTTACTCGTGCTTTTTGAAAATCAAGGTGGCGTTTTGTCCGCCGAAGCCGAAAGAGTTGGAAAGCGCGTAGTGGATGTCGCGCAGGCGCGCCTTGTTGAAGGTGAAGTCGAGGCGGCTGTCGATTCGCGGGTCGTCGTCGAAGTGGTTGATGGTGGGTGGCACGATGCCGTTTTTCAGTGCGAGGACACTGGCGATGGCCTCGATGGCTCCGGCGCCACCCAAGAGGTGGCCGGTCATCGACTTGGTGGAGTTGAGGCTGATGTTGTAGGCGTGTTCGCCAAACACTTCCTTGATGGCGATTGGCTCGGCCACGTCGCCAGCTGGCGTGGAGGTGCCGTGTGTGTTGATGTGGTCGATGGCCTCGGGTGCTATCTCAGCGTCGGCCAAGGCGCGTCGCATGCTGAGGATGCCGCCTTTGCCTTCGGGATGCGGGGCGGTGATGTGGTAGGCATCGGCGGAAGCGCCACAGCCAACGAGTTCGGCATAGATTGTCGCTCCGCGTGCCACGGCGTGTTCGTATTCCTCGAGCACGATGCAGCCGGCGCCTTCGCCCATGACGAAGCCGTCGCGGTTGAGGTCGAAGGGGCGCGAGGCCGTCAGCGGGTCGTCGTTGCGCGTCGAAAGGGCTTTCATGGCATTGAAGCCGCCGATGCCGCACTCGCCGATGGCCGCTCCGGCACCGCCGGCAATGATGACCTTGCTCTTGCCGAGGCGGATGTAGTTGAAGGCGTCCATGATGGCGTGGGCCGACGAGGCGCAAGCCGACACGGTGGCGAAATTGATGCCGCGGAAGCCGTATTTGATGGAGATGACACCGCCGGGCATGTTGATAATCATCTTGGTGATGAGGAAGGGGTTGAAGCGCGGTGTGCCGTCGCCTTCAGTGAAAAACTCCTTCATCTCGTTGAAGAAGTGCCCCACGCCGCCGATGCCCGAGGTGAGGATGACCCCCACGTCGTCGAAGTCGGTGTTGTCGGGCGTGATGCCCGCATCGGCGATGGCCTCGTCGGCAGCCACGATGTCGAACTGCGCGAAAAGGTCATACTTGCGGGCGGTCTTCTTGTCGAAGAAGTTGTCGGGGTCGTAGCCCTTCACCTCGCAGGCGAAGTGCGTCTTGTATAAAGAAGAATCGAAACGAGTAATCTCGGCGGCACCGCTGATGCCATGGGTCAAGCCTTCCCAGAAATCCTTGGCGGTGTTTCCTATCGGCGTGATGGCTCCAAGGCCGGTGACCACTACTCGTTTCGATTCCATATTAAGCTTCTTTATACTTAATAATCAGTTGTTGGCGCGCATCTGCTCGATGAGCTTCACGACATCGCCAACGCTGGTGATGTTCTCTTGTTGGTCGTCCGGAATCGAGAGGTTGAACCTCTTTTCAAATTCCATCATCAGTTCGACGGTGTCCAACGAGTCGGCACCGAGGTCGTTGGTGAAACTGGCTTCCATGGTGACTTCAGCCGGATCAACGCCTAATTTTTCGGCGATGATAGGAATGATTTCATTCAAGATTTCTTGCATAGTTCTCAAATTTTTGTGTTAAACAAATAGGTTCTCGTTTTCAATTTTAACTGCGTTGAAACCGAAGACTCGACACAGGCCGACACTCCAGTTTTCGGCGGCAAAGGTACGATTTTTTTTGATAATGGAGTTTTTTTTGCGTTTTTTGATGGGCTTCGGGAAAAAGTCAGGCGGATTAGGTGCGCTTTTCCTCCTCGTCGTTGTTTTGTTTGATGCCATCGATTCGTCACAGTTTCAATAGTTTCAAGAAAGAAATGGCGTCAACTCCCAAGACGAAACCAACATAATTTTGTTCCGATCATACCCTGCCTGCCTGAGTTTCTCTTGCCAACTGTAGCCTCCGTCCTCGGTTTTAGGGATGATGCCGTTCTGCCCGCGATAAACATTTAGACGTAATGGTATTCATTATTAGTTATCCCGATTTCGCCCTCAATCCAAGCATCATTCTTAAAATGCTTGATTAACGGGAAATAACCCCATTTCGAGAGTAGAGTGTCTTCATCGATAAGTAAGTAGTCAAAATTAAGCTGCATAATGAGAGTAGTTGACGAGCAGAGATGTTCCGACCGAGGCCAAAGCCCTATCAGTGGCGTAGAAGAGGGAGTCTGTGGACTCGTAGTCCTGCGGGCGTATCCACTTGCCCTTAAGGATGCGCCACAACGTTTCCGCAATGTTGAGGTGGGGCGAGTAAGGCGGGAGGTAGAAGAGGAAAAGTCCTCTGCCCTCCCAAACGGGCCTCATCTCCTTCATGGTCTTGCTGCGGTGGATGCTGGCGTTGTCAAGCACAATGACGGTGTTCCTCTTCCTGGGCCGG
>ONVP01000144.1 GCA_900321315.1 uncultured Bacteroidales bacterium | reverse complement strand
GACACGAGACTGCGAGACACGAGACGCGAGTCGATAGTCCCGTGTCCCGCGTCCCGAAGGGACGATACATTAGTAACCGTAGGTCGCGACCTACGGCAGCAAAGAAACAACAAATCTCAAAATAACAACCTATGAAAGAATCCATCGTAATCCTCGCCGGCGGCGGTCCGGCACCCGGCATCAACACGGTCATCAGCACCGTGGCCAAGACCTTCCTCAAGGACGGTTATCGCGTCCTCGGCCTCAACGAAGGCTACAAAAACCTCTTCAAGCCTAATCCCGATGTCATCGACATGGACTTCCTCTATGCCGACGCCATCCTCAAGCAAGGCGGATCGGCCTTGAAGATGAGCCGCTACAAACCCAAGAACGAGGAGTTCAACACTGAGTTTTTTGTCAAGAACAACATCAAACTGTTGGTCACCATTGGCGGCGACGACACCGCTTCGACGGCCAACCGCATCTCCAAGTTCTTGGCCAACAGTGGTTTCCCCATCCAGAATATCCATGTGCCCAAGACCATCGACAACGACCTCCCCTTGCCCGAGGGCAGCCCGACTTTCGGCTACTATTCCGCCAAAGACGCTGCCGTGAATTTGGTGCAGACGATTTACGAAGACGCCCGCACCAGCGGCAACTGGTTCGTGGTGTCGGCCATGGGTCGCGAGGCCGGCCATTTGGCCTTCGGCATGACCTCGGCCTGCCACTGCCCGATGGTGGTCATCCCCGAAATGTTCAACAACGCGGAAGTGACCTTTGATTCGATTATCAAGCTGGTTGTCAGTTCGATAGTGAAGCGCAAATTGTTAGGTGTCAATTACGGCGTGGCCATCATCAGCGAGGGCGTGTTCCACTTCATGAGCGACGAGGAAATCGAGCGCTCGGGCGTGGCCTTCACCTACGACGAGCACGGCCATCCCGAGTTGGGCAACGTCAGCAAGGCGCATATCTTCAACCTCTTGCTGCAACAGCGGCTGAAAGCCCTTGGCCTCAACGTGAAGAGCCGTCCCGTCGAAATCGGCTACGGCATCCGCTGCGTGGAGCCTAACGGCTACGACTTGACCTATTGCTCGTTGCTGGGCTACGGCGTGAAGAAACTCTACGACAAGGGCGTGAGTGGAGCCATGGTCACGGCCAACCCGAAGGGCGAAATCGAGCCGTTGTACCTCAAGGACGTGGAAGACGAGCACGGCAAGATCAAGCCGCGCTTGGTGAACCTCAACGGTCCCAAGGCCGAATTGATTTTCAACGACGGACTGCAGTACATCAGTCCCGCCGACTACGAGGCCGCCAAGACCTATCTGCCCGACCCTGAGAACTACGATTTCAAGAAGATTTTGAAATGGTGATTCCTTTGTAGGGCTGTCGTATCACGGCTGCCGCTGATGGTTTGCCATACTGCGGCTGCCACAATGTGACAGCCCTACAACCACGATGTGACAGCCCTACAATCCCAAAAACAGAAAGCCGCCCCGAAATAACGAGGCGGCTTTCAACAAATAACGAAAAACAAAAAAATCTACTTTCTTACATTGATTTTTTGCACTCTCACACCGTTTTCTGACTTGATGCGGAAGAAATACATTCCTGATGCATAGCCGCTTAGGTCGATGGTGGTGCTGCCTTCGGCGTTCACTTCCAAGACATTTTGGCCGAGCAAATTGCTGATACTGATGTGCATCGAGCCTTGGCCTTCAAGGTTGAGCAGGCCGTTGGTCGGGTTGGGGTAAATGGCAATACCCTCTTCCTTCTCTTCAACATCTGTTACCATGACACTGAAATAATCCGTATTGGCACTACAGGATTCTTCAGTTGAATCACGCCAGAAATTCGCTCTGATGTAATAGGTGTAGTCTCCGGTAGGTTGTTCATTAAAAACATCGAAAAACTCATAATGATTCTCTCCGTCGAATGGTATCGTTCCTACTGGAGCCCATTGTCCATCAACTTGGTTTCTGATAACATAAAAGCTTTCGAGATAAGCTGTATTTACTGGCTTGTCCCAAGTTAATCGAACACCGAATTGTCCGGCAGCCCAAACATATTCCACCTCTGGATTTTGCACGGGATAGCAGGTCAGCGGGCCTTGTTCGCAGTTGTTGTTGTAGGTCATGAACACGCCATCTTCGAGGTCGCTTGAAACAAATAGCTCGTTGCCAGCGTAATTGAGGATGATGAACGAGCATTCGCTGTCGGTGTCGTGCTCTTCGTAGGCATGGAACCAACCGTGGTTCCAGATGAAGTTGAGGTTGCCTTTCAGCAAGGGCAAGGTGACGGTTTGCTCCGAGCCTTCCGTCAGGGTGATGATGGCGATGCGTTGGCCGTTTTCTGAGGTCACGCTGATGGCTGCGCCTTTCCAGCCGTTGCTGCCATCGTCGTGGAGCTGGAAGGTGATGTCGCATTTCTCTCCGACCAAAACGCTACGGTAGGTGGTTCGACTGATGCCGGCCTCGTTGGCGACAAAGATGGCGTATTCGTAGAGGCCGGGTTCAAGCCCGTTGTCCTCAAATTCCATGTCGGCACCCACTTGGGCATCGGTCAGTTCGGCGATGACCTCGGAGTTGCGGCGCACAGTGACGGAAGTGATGTTGGCCAGGGCATTGCCGTTGAGGGCGGTGGTGGGATTGGTCCAAGTGAGGTGGACACCGTTGAAAGTAGCGTTTTCAAGAGCAATCATGTTCGGAACGCTGTCGGGGCGAGAGTAGTATTCGTCGTTGTTCGGGATGATGTGTCCCGTGAATCCGTTGAAGGTATTGAAGGCATAGCGGGTGGTGTTGAGTGCGCCGATGGGGCACCAAGCGTCGTCGCGACCGCTCCATCCCCAGTTGAAATGGAAATAGTCGTTCTCGTCGTAGCCGTCGCACACGAAGGCGTGACCACCGGAGCCGCTGTCGTCGGAACCACTGTAATAAAGCGGGATTTGTTCATCCAAGCCACCGTCTTTCAGCATTTGTGCCCATTGCTCGTTGGGATAGCCTCCACCCCACCAGCCTCCACCCCAGTTGGTCTCATGCTCGTCGCAGTTGTAACGGAAGTAGTTGCGCAGCGCAATCGGCACAGTTTCAGAGAATGTGCCGCTGCCGTTGCTGCCGTATTGCATGTCAACCGAGATGCCGAGGTGGTGAAGCAACTGGGCAATCTCGAAGTATTCCTCTTCGGTGCTTGTTGAGTCTAAAGTATTGGGCATCAGTTCGAAGTGATATTCGGTTGCGCCGAAGTTGGCGCTTTGTTGGGGATAGCCTGATGGATTGTAAGAGTACGAACCAGTGCCCGTATTGGGCCATTCCCAGAATTTCATCACCTGACCCATGGCCGTGGCCACGCAGCCAGCATACACATGGCCGCCGCTGCCAGCGGTGTCGGCGGGGCATTGGCTGTTCCAAGGGTAGTTTTGGTTCCAAAGGGTCTGGCAGAGCGGACCTACCACGGCGCGGGTTTGCTTGCCACGATTGAGGCTGCCCGTTTCGTTCACCGACTTCCATTCGGCGGTGATGTCGGGCGTGGCCGTGAGGTTGTGTTCGCGGACGTACTGGATTTCCTCACGGAAACCGTCGAGGGTGAATTGGAAGCCTTCGGCCACGTTGCTCGGGTCGTATTGGCCCGTGGTGGAGTAGGCGAGGATGGGCTTCACACGATCGTCGGCAGAAACGACGACGAAACCTTCGCCGTTTTCGACGTTGAAGACATAATAGTCGGTGGCACCGCGCTCGGCAGCAATGCTGACCAATTGCAGTTGGATGCCAGCGTTTTTCTGGCTGAGTGACGTGGTGCTCAAAAACTTGGCACCAATTTGTTGGGCCTTCTGTTGGCTGACAGGGCCTGCCATTAGGCTGCCGATGGCAGCGATGAGGCATAAAGTTAAAGTCAGTTTCTTCATATTAATAGGTTTTGAGATTAATTTCAAAGTGGCAAAGATACTTTTTTGATATTAGGTGTACAAAAATGGGAAAAAATAACGGAGTGTCGTTTTTGGCAACACTCCGTATTGATTCTATCTTGGATGATTCCTGTAATTATTGCAGGGATTATCCTTTTTGGTTAGCCTTGGGGGTGTTCAGCTTTCAACTGCTCATAGAAATGGGCTATCGAAGTGTACATGTACGGAATCAACCATAACAGACCGATACCGAGGGTAAGAATTGACAGCAAAAACCAACCGATAAAGCTGAGAATCAACAAGAACAGATCCATCTTGTGGCCGTCCATCATTTTCATGCTGGTGGTGATGCACTCGTCAATGCTATACTCAGGATGGTCTTCGGAGATGAAGAAAGACATGCTATAAGACAAGCTTTTGATGATACCAGGAACGATGAGTAGCAATGACCATAGGAGGGTGTATAAAAACACCATGAAAGAGATGCCGAAAGATTTTCCGTAGTCTTTGAAACAGTCAAACAATCGAGGAACCATGTTCTCTTTTTCACCTCTGACAAACTTCAGGAATAGCAAGTAAAAGCTGTAACCCAGTGGCAGGCCTACAAGCAAATTTGCGATGAATCCTACATAAGGGATTGATGAGATTGCTCCAGTAATGAGTGTGTAAACCAAGGTGGCAAGCACTGGTTGTGTCCAATTGCCCGACAAATCTTGTCTGGCTAATGCTCTAATGTCGCTGTTTGTTTGCATAATAATAGTGTTTTAAGGGTTTAGAGTGCAAAGATATAAAAAGTTGCGTTATTCTCAATGAAGAAAATCAGTTTTCTTTTAATTTTTTGTACCTGAACCGTTTCGGCTCCACATTGCCGAGGCGTTTCATCTTGTTTTCCTCGTATTCGGAGTAGCTGCCCTCAAAGAAATACACTTGCGAGTTGCCCTCAAAGGCGAGGATATGGGTGGCCACACGGTCAAGGAACCAGCGGTCGTGGCTGATGATGACGGCGCAGCCCGCGAAGTTTTCCAAGCCTTCCTCCAAGGCGCGTAAGGTATTGACGTCGATGTCGTTAGTGGGTTCGTCCAAGAGGAGCACGTTGGCTTCTTGTTTCAAGGTCAAGGCGAGGTGCATACGGTTGCGCTCACCGCCCGAAAGCACACCGGCCTTCTTCTGCTGGTCGTTGCCGCCAAAATTGAAGCGCGAGACGTAAGCGCGGGAGTTCATGCTGCGTTTGCCCAACTGAATCAGTTCGTTGCCGCCACTGATGACTTCCCAAACGGACTTTTCCGGGTCGATTTCGGCGTGCTGCTGATCCACATAGCCGATTTTCACCGTTTCGCCGACCTCGAAAGTGCCTGAATCGGGTTTCTCCAAGCCCATGATGAGGCGGAACAAAGTGGTTTTGCCAGCGCCATTCGGCCCGATGACACCCACGATGCCGCCTTGCGGCAGGCTGAAGTTCAGGTTTTCAAACAAGAGTTTGTCGCCGTAGGCTTTGGTAACGTCGTGCGCCTCAATGACTTTTGTACCAAGTCGGTCGCCGTTGGGGATGTAGATTTCGAGTTTTTCTTCCTTTTCCTTCACGTCCTCGTTGAGCATCTTCTCATACGATTCCAAACGCGCCTTGCCCTTGGCGTGACGGGCTTTCGGGGCCATGCGCACCCATTCCAACTCGCGTTCGAGGGTCTTGCGGCGCTTGCTTTCGGTCTTTTCCTCCATCGCGAGGCGGGCGGTCTTTTGGTCGAGCCACGAGGAATAGTTGCCCTTCCACGGGATGCCTTCGCCACGGTCGAGTTCGAGAATCCAGCCGGCCACGTGGTCGAGGAAATAACGGTCGTGGGTGACGGCGATGACGGTGCCCTTGTATTGCTGCAAGTGGCTCTCCAACCAATGGATGCTTTCGGCATCGAGGTGGTTGGTAGGCTCGTCAAGGAGCAGGATGTCTGGCTCTTGCAATAGGAGTCTGCATAAAGCCACGCG
>ONVP01000252.1 GCA_900321315.1 uncultured Bacteroidales bacterium | reverse complement strand
CGAAAATTGAGGCTCTAAACATCGGATTCTTGGTCAATGCCCACGACTGGATTCTGTGCCCCGACACGGTGGAAGTTTACACCTCGAGCGACGGGAAAAACTATCGTTTCAACCACACCTTCACCCTCACGACCGAAGTTGCAAAGAAAGGCAACTTCACTTTCCGAGAGCGTTTTGAAACACACACGCTTTCAACACGTTACCTTCGTATCGTGGTCAAGAATCCCGGAAAACTGCCTGAGGGATTGCCCGGAAGCGGCTACGACTCGTGGATTTTCATGGACGAAATCGTAGTGGAATAACCATCAGTGAAACAGCAACTTGGCCTCTTTCCAATAGGCAACCATCTCTTCTATCGACAGGTTTTGCACGCCCGTCCCCTTTTCGCGAGCCTTTTGCTCCACATATCCGAACCTTTCGCGATATTTTTTGTTCGTTTTTTCCAAAGCATCGTCGGGATTGATGCCGATATAGTTGCCGTATGCAGCCAACGCAAACAACAAGTCGCCATATTCTTCCTCGATATTTTTCTGATTGTCAGATTTTTGCAATTCAACAAACAATTCCTCTTTCTCCTCCTCCACTTTCTGCCATGCCTCGTCGGCGGAAGGCCAGCGAAACCCGACACCAGCCGTTTTTTGGTGCATCCTATACGCTTTCAGCAGCGACGGTAGCGCGTCGGGCACTCCACCCAAGACGCTGCGATTGTGCTCGCGCTCCAATTTGATGCGTTCCCAATTCTCTTCCACTTGCTCAGCGTTCTCAACCTTCTCATTTCCAAAGATATGCGGATGGCGAACCTCCATTTTCCCGCAAATGCAGTTGAGCACGTCGGCAATGTCGAAGGCACCTTTCTCCTGCCCTATCTTGGCATAGAAGACAAGGTGAAGCATCAGGTCGCCAAGTTCCTTTTTCACATCTTCAAGATCCTCATTCAGAATGGCTTGGCTCAGTTCGTAGGTTTCCTCGATGGTGAGATGCCGTAGGCTTTGTATGGTTTGCGCGCTGTCCCAAGGGCAGCCGGCTCGCACCTTGTCCATGATGTCAAGCAGGTGCTTGAATGCAGTCAGTCTTTCGTCCATAGTCGGTGAATTTGCCCGCAAAAATAAGGAATTTTGTATTTTTGCAGGCGCAATGAAGAAGCAAATGCGCCATATTGCACACATCATACTGATTTTCACGTTCTTACTATCAGAAAATGCGGCAAAAGCGCAACCGAGCCAAAAGAACTACGAGGTTGAGGCGCGGGCGCATTTCGGATATTTGTATTTCCAAAGCGACGAATATCATTCGGCCCTTGGCCGCTACAGCTCACACGTGCCAGCTTTGGAGCTGTCGCTGCACCGCAACACCTACGGGCAACACCGTTGGGAAGTGCTGCACAACTATCCATCCATCGGCCTCACTTTTTACCATTCGCCGCTAACATTCCGCAACACAAACGTTACCAACGAGTTAGGAAATGTTTTCGCACTCTATCCCTACATCAATTTCCCATTCAACAAGAGCGCAAGCTCGCAGCTGACCTTCAAGTTTGGTGTGGGTGTTTCGTATCTCACCAAAAAGTTTCACCCGACAGAAAACTACCACAACTATGCCATCGGGTCGCACCTGAACGCCGCCGTCAACCTTTCGTTTGAATATCGGCAGCGTCTTTTTGACCGGCTGACGTTGGTGACTTCCGCCGGCCTGACCCATTTCTCTAACGGGGCCACGAAAGCCCCCAACATGGGCATCAATATTTTCAGTGCAGCAACAGGATTTTCGTGGTACTTGAAACCACCCAAATCGCTAATCGACAGAAGATTGCGCCCGGTCCCCTACCCCTTCGAGTTCGACGGTAGGCGGCATTTCGTCACCGATGTGCAATATACCGTGGGCTACAAAGACGTTTCGCAACAATACAGTGCCAACGACTTCTACCTAATCCACAACCTAGCCGCCCAAGCGATGCTGCAACTCACTGAACGCGACCGACTTGGCATGGGTGCCGAGCTGGTGTTCGACAACTCCGATCGCGTCACCCATCCCGAATGGAACCACATCGCGAAATTGGGCGTATTGCTCTCCTACGAGATGATGCTTGACCAAGTGAGTTTCATGTTCAACATCGGCATACGCAACAACGAGCCAATTCCCGCCAAAGCCTTCCTGTTCTACCAAAAGGCGGGGCTGCGCTATTACGTCTGGAACAACCTTTTCGCCACGCTTTGCTTTACGACCTACGACATCAAGGCCGACTTCATCAGCATCGGCCTCGGCTATCATTTCCAACACAAATACTATCTTCCGCGACATGAAAAGAAACCTCACCGCACTCCTGTTTATCCTCGTTAGTCTGATGTCTGCCTCGTGCAGCAAGTGGCCTTTCTCCAATGGTAATCCCGTCAGCGAAACGAGAAGCGTTGACCCGAATTTCAGGATTATTTTTCTTTACAACAACGTGAATGTCAAGCTAATGCACAGCGACCATCCCCGCTTGGAACTGACTTGTCCGGAAAACCTCATCGACAACATCATAACCAAGACCTCGGGCGACACGCTTTTTGTCAAGAACGAGAACAAGCACAATTGGATGCGGAGCTACGATTACGACATCAACCTGACCATTTACTACGACAGCATTCACGAGATCAGTTACGCCTCCATCGGCGACCTTTCGAGCGCGGAAGGCGACACGCTGGTCGGCGTGTCCGTCAGGCGAACAGACACAGTGATAGTATTCGACGAATGGAACTCTTCCTATATCCAAACTTTCAAACTCTACATCAACGAAGGCTCTGGCAACATCGACCTGACCTTAAGATGCAACGAGTTCAAAAACAGGTTCGGCAACGGCACTTCGTGCGTAACATTAAGAGGCAGAACAGACTATGCAGAGTATAACTCTCGAAGCTATGGCACAATCCATGCCGAGGAACTTAAGGCCGATTTCGTCAGGGTGCAATCGCAGTCGACTAACGACATTTACATCAATGCTTCCAACATAATTCGCGTGTGGCTCTACAGCATCGGCAATGTTTATTACAAAGGAAGCGCCTCCCTCTCGGTTGAGGCTTGCAATGGCACCGGACGGCCCATCAGATTGGAATAAAAAAAATCGCAAACGGCTCGCCTTTGGTACAATATTTGTAACATTTCGAGCGAAAACAGAACAACAAAACAAAACTGCAATACAATGAAAGCATTAAGATTCATCCCCGTTATCGCCCTGCTTGCTTTCGCGAGCTGCGGAACGAAACGCCAAATGGCCCAAGACGACGTCTATTACTCGCCTTACGGCAACCAAAACGGGCGCATGGCCAGCAACAATGGAGGCCACGTCAGCCCGAGCATCAGCAGCAACTCGGCATACGACTACCAAAGCTACTATGCCGACAGCAAGAACTACACCTCCAACGCCGATCCCGTGTATCAAACCACCGAAACCGTGACCGACACCAACGGCGTGGTTTACACCACCACCGAAACCTACTACGATGCCGACTATGCAGCTCGCGTCAAGCGTTTCGGCAGCCAAGCCTCATCGTCGCGCAGCTATTATGACGACTACTACACAGGCGGCAACACCTATGTTTACGTGAACAACTACGACCCGTACTACTGGAATTACTATCCCAGTATCTACGTCGGCTGGAGCTGGGGCTACCGTCCCTACTGGAGCTGGTATTGGGGCTATCCTTATTACTACTCCTACTGGAGCTGGAAGC
>ONVP01000104.1 GCA_900321315.1 uncultured Bacteroidales bacterium | reverse complement strand
GATGCGCTCGCCGCTTGTGGTGACGTTGAGGATGAGATTGTCGTTGTTGCTGCCCTCGGCGCCGATGGTTAGGGTGGAGGTGGTGTGGCTGTCGTCGCCCACGTTGATGCCCTTTCCGCCTGTGCCAGAACTGTTTAAGGTAATGTTGCCCGAAAGGATGCTCATGTTGCCGTCGGAACGCAGGCAGCATGAGGTGTAAGCGTCTTTGGTCGAGCCGCTGACGGTGTAAGTCGCGCCGTTGCCTTGTGTGGTAATGTTCATGATGGCACCGTCGATGCTCATGTTGCCATTGGCGCTGATGCCTTTGCCGCCTTGGTTGCTTGTGGGCAGGGTGATGGTGAAGTCTCCGCCCGTGATGTTGATGTCGGTGTCGCACTTGATGGCGGTGCAATAGGCCGGAACATTCTGGCTGTTAATCGATTCCAAGACGGTGCTTCCAGACGAGGTGATGTTGAACATGCCACCAGTGATGTTGATGTCGTCGTCGCATTTGATGCCTTTCGACATGTTGCCCGAGTGGCTGATGCTGAGGCTGCCGCCGTTGATGTTGATATTGCTGTCGCCTTTGATGCCTTTGCTGTCGAGGCCCGAGCAGGTGATGCCGAGCGAACCGTTGTTCATGGTGAAAACACCAGAAACCTTGAAGCCTCGTGCGCCTTCAGCGGTTGTCGCGATGTTGAAGTTGCCATTTTGGATGGTGACGTTGCCCGAAACATCAAGGCCGTCGGAGCCGGCTGCATCGATGTCGAGCTTGCCACTGTTCCATGTCAGGTTGCCGCCGCAGTGTATGCCGTCGCTGTCGGAGCTGAGGATGAGGATTTCACCGTTGTTCATGGTCATGTTGCCATCAACAAGGATGCCGTGCTTGGCGTTGCCCGTGACTTGCAGGATGCCGTTGCCGACAACATAAAGGTTTCCAGCGGCATACAAAGCTCCGTTGATGTCGCTGTTGGCACCATCGGCAAGGGTAGAAGTGCCTTTGAGGGTGAGCGAAACACCTACAGGCGAGGCCAAGTTGAGAGCCGATGTTTCGGCGCTCGAAAGCGACAAGCTGTTGATATTCAAGTTGTAATCGTTAGCACTAAAGATGGTCAGCGAGCCGTTTGACGAACTGCCCGAAACCTCGAAGGGCACATTGGCTTTAGTGGAGTTGACGATAACATTGGCCCCATTAGTGGCAATGTTTATGCCATCGTTGCTGTATGGATTGACGATTTCCACGCTTGCGCCGTTGTAGTTGATATGCACCATGTCGCCCGCCGCCGGTTCCTCCTGTTGCACGAAGGTGATGCTGTCGAATTGCGTGAGGGGAAAAACGCTGTAGCCGCAGCCCGCATTGATGAGCATGTTGGTGGGCTGGCTGTCTTCAAAAAGGATTTGGTGGATGTCGCTCACACTGTTTTGGTAAATCACTGAACCTGAATGATGTAGGTTGATGATGTAGTTTTGTGCGCTAAGGCCCATGCCACCCAGCAGAAAAGCCAAAATAAACAGAGTCTTTCTCATAGCTTGATCATTTTGAGGGTGCATGATTCTGTTTTCAGCAAATAAAGCCCAATCGGGAGGTCGGAAATATCAACGGTTTGATTTTCATCAACTTCCATCGACTTAACCAATCTTCCGTCTATGGTGTATAGGCTGATGCTCTGCTTGCCCTGAAGGTTGCGGAGGGTCAGCACATCGTGGACTGGGTTGGGGAAAATGGCTGGATTTTGGCCGTTTCCTTCTGCAAGGCTCGCATATTCGTTGCAAGTAATCTTTCGGATGTCGGCCAACGGAATACTGACCGCGTCTTTGGCTGAGACTTGCTCGATGACGAGTTTCGTGTTGTCCTCAAAATAAAGGCGGTCGGTTTCGGTAAGGTTGTAAGTCTGTTCGTTGCCGTCGTTCAGGAAAACGACGATTTGTGAGGATTGCGCTGTCATTCGGAAAAGCAGCCCGAAGATGAAGGCTGTCAGCAGCAACCCGTGTTGGATAATGTGTTTCATTTTGCGTTTGATAAATGTAACGCGCAAAATTACACAAATAAATAATTATGCGTCGCGATTGCGAAGGAAATTATTTGAGTTCGGCGACCAAATAGGGTCCCGTGATGGAATTTTTGCAGTCTAACATCTGCTTTGGCGTACCGCTGAAGATGACCTTGCCGCCTTTGTTGCCGCCGCCCGGACCGAGTTCGATGATGTGGTCGCAGGCCTTCAGCATTTCAAGGTTGTGCTCAATGAGGAAGATGCTGTTGCCTGCCTCGACCATGTCGTCAAACAGGCTGAGAATCCGCTTGATGTCGTTGAGGTGAAGGCCGTCGGAAGGCTCGTCGAGGATGAAGATCTTGCCCGCATCGCGGAGATAACTGGCCAATTTGATGCGCTGCAACTCGCCGCCCGAGAGCGTCGAAAGCGACTGGTTCAGATGCAGATAGCCCAAACCGACCTTGCGCAAGGGTTCCAATTTCTCAGCGATGACCGTGCCGGCAAACATTTCGCAGGATTTGTTGGCCGTGAAGTCCATCACCTCGGCGATGTTCTTGCCCTGCACCTTAAACGAAAGCACCTCGTTGTTGTAGCGCAATCCACCGCAAGCCTCGCACACGGTCTCGATGCTGTCCATAAAGGCCATGTCATTGACAATCACGCCCTTGCCTTGGCAAACGGGACAGCCGCCCTTGCCGTTGAAGGAGAACAAGTCGGCCTTGGTTTTGTTCGTTTTGGCGAACAGCTTGCGGATGTCGTCGGCCACTTCGAGATAGGTGGCGGGCGTGGAGCGCAGGCTGATGCCGATGTTTTTCTGGCTGATATAGACGATTTCCTCGGGTCGCGGATAGGCCTTGCGGAAACACTCCGTCAGCGAACTCTTTCCCGAGCCGGCCACGCCCGCGATACCGCACATCACGCCCAAAGGCAAATCGACGGTCAAGTTGTTGAGGTTGTGCAGGTTGGCATTCTCTACGCGGAAAAAGTCCTTGGGTTGGCGCACACTTTCCTTGAGGTGGCTGCTTGCGCTGAGCATGGTACCCGTAAGCGTTTGGCTTTGAAGGAGTTCGGCGTAACTGCCTTGGAAGGTGATTTCGCCGCCGGCCATGCCTGCACCCGGCCCCATGTCGATGATGTGGTCGGCGATTTTGATCATGTCCTTGTGGTGCTCCACGAGGATAACCGTATTGCCGTGGTTTTTAAGCTTTTGCACAGATTTTTGCATAAGCAGAATGTCGTGGTTGTGGAGGCCCACGCTGGGTTCGTCCAAGATGTACATCACGTCGGAGAGCGACGAATTGATGTATTTGGCGATTTTGCAGCGTTGTGCCTCGCCGCCAGAGAGTGTCCCGATGGCGCGGTCGAGGGTAAGGTAGCCAAGGCCGATTTCCTCCAAGGCCGCCAAACGCTCGATGGTGGCATGTTTGATGTCCTCAGCGAGCGGATTTTCAAGGGTTTCCATCCAAAGTTTGCAGTCGCTGATGCTCATGGCGGTCACCTCGGCGATGTTCAGCCCGCCGATTTTGCAGGAGCGGATTTTCTCGTTGAGGCGGGTGCCGCCGCAGTCGGGACAGGTGCCCATCGTCAGCATCGGATTGAGCACAGCGGCATGAAGCAGACCTTCCTCCGAGTTGATGATGCTGCGGTACATTCTCGGGATAAGCCCTTCATATTTAGCACTTTTAGGCCAGTTGGAAGGCGGGTTCTTCAGCTTGATTTGCGGCGAGTTGAGGAACAAGTCGAGTTCCTCGGGCGAATAGTCCTTGATCTTCTTGTCAAGGTCGAAAAGGCCGCTGTAGGCGTAGCGGATCCAGCGCCAGCCGCCCTTGCCGAAAGCGATGTAGTGTATGGTGTCCTCATCGTTGAGCGACTTGTCGAAATCGACTAATTTATGGATGTCCAACTCACGGATTTCGCCCAATCCGGCGCAGCGCGGACAACTGCCCATCGGGTGGTTGAACGAAAAGGTGTCGGAATAGCCCACAAAAGGCTGCCCGATGCGTGAAAACAGCAGGCGGAGCAAGGCGTAGATGTCGGTGTAGGTGCCGACGGTGGAACGTGAATTGGAAGCCGGTTTGCGCTGCTCGATGACGATGGCAATGGGCAGGTTTTCAATGGCTTCCACATGCGGATGCCCGTATTTGGGCAAGTATTGTTGCGTGAACGACGGGAAAGTATCATTCAGCTCGCGCCGCGATTTGGCCGCGATGGTGTCAAGCACCAAGGACGATTTTCCCGAGCCTGAAACGCCCGTCACCACGGTGATTTTTCGCTTTGGAATGCTGATACTCAGGTTTTTAAGATTGTTTTCCGTTGCACCTTTGATGAGGATACAGTCGTTGTTGTGGGTCATTTTGATGGATTTGAGATGCAAAAATGCAATAAAACCGTTTCAACACCATTTCGCGGCGGGAATCCTTCGATACTTGCGTTATACCTGCGCATTACCGATTCTCAAAGACCGAAAATCACCTCCGGCTATTCCCCAACCCGATGTAATACAGCAGCGAGGCCAACGACGACAAGGCAGCCACTACGTAAGTGCTTGCAGCCCAGCTTAATGCTTCCTTGGCTTGCGAAAGCTCTTTCTCGCTGAGCGAGTTGGATGACTGAAGCCAAGCCAAGGCACGGCGTGAGGCGTTGAATTCGACTGGCAAAGTCACGACGCTGAACAAAAACACCATCGCGAACATGGCGATGCCGACCCAAAACAAGGCAGGGAAAGTGTTGATAATCAGCAATCCGATGATGATGACAATCATCGAGAGCTTGGAAGAGATATTGACGGCGGGCACCAGCGATGAACGCAGTTTCAAGGGTGCATAGCCCACTTTGTGCTGCACGGCGTGGCCGCATTCGTGGGCCGCCACAGCCGCCGCCGAAACGCTGTTGAGGCGATAGACTTCTTCGCTCAGGTTGACGGTCTTCTTCGTTGGGTCGTAATGGTCGGTGAGTTGGCCTTTGATGCAAGTCACCGAAACATCATAGATGCCATTGTCGTTCAACATTTTCTGCGCAATCTGTGCGCCGGTCATCCCGCCGGGCGAAAGCACTTTTGAATACTTGGCGAATACGCTTTTCAGCTTCAATTGGACTAACATTCCAATCACGCCAATGACAATGATGAGAATCCAGCTTGTGTTCATTTTTCAATGCTTTGTGGTACGACAATCATTCCTTAAATGGAGTCAAATTTTGGCGCAAAGTTATAAAAAAGTCGCCATTTCCAAAACTTTTCCTATTTTTGCAGCCGTTTTTGAAAAATGAATTGACTATGGATTTAACTAAGATTGTTTCGATATCCGGCAGGCCGGGATTGTATCAGATTAAGTCTCAGGCTATTGGAAAGATTATTGTGGAATCGGTTGTGGATGGCAAGTGCAGCCCCGCCTTCGCCCGCGAGCGCATGAGCTCGCTTGAGGAAATCTCCATTTTCTCCACTGATGATGACCGCCCGCTGAAGGAAGTTTTCATGATGATTCACGAAAAGATGGGCGACAAGGTTGATTTCGACTTCAAGAAAGCCTCGAATGACGAATTGCGCGAGAAGTTCGCCTTCGTCATGCCCGACTACGACGAGGAAGCCGTCTATCCTTCCGACATGAAGAAGGTCTTCCAGTGGTATCAGATGCTAAACGACAAAGGCTTGCTTGATTTTACAGAGAAGCCTGAAAATCAAGAGGAAACACCTGAAACGCCCGCCGAGAAAGCGGAATAATGACGAAAACAAACTAAAATGAAGCTGCTACGGCAGCTTTTTTTTGTATATTTGTGCGTTCAAATCCTGAAACATGACAAAACAAATTGCAGACTTCAAACTGGTCGAAAAGCGCGACTTTGGCCGTTCGGTGCTGTTGAGATTGCGCTCCGAACAGGCCTTGCCCGACATCGCGCCCGGGCAGTTCGTGCAGGTGCGTGTTGATGGCTCGCCGAGCACTTATCTCCGTCGCCCGATTTCCATACATGATGTTGATTTCCAGCAGAATAAAATCACGCTGTTGGTGCAGCAAGTGGGCGAGGGGACACGGCATCTCGCCGCCGCCAACTTGGGCGACCTTATTAATATGGTGTTCCCCCTGGGAAATGGTTTCACACTTCCCGAAAAAGGAGAAAACGTTTTGCTCGTTGGGGGCGGCATCGGCATCGCACCGCTGTTTTACTTCGCCAAGGTGCTGAACGACAAAGGCATCAAACCGACCTTGCTTTTGGGCGGAAAAACGGAATCAGACTTGCTTCGTTTGGCGGATTACCAGCAACTTGGAGAAACTTTCGTGACCACGGAAGACGGCTCCATCGGCGAGAAAGGCTTCGTGACGATGCACTCGGTTTGGCAAAAACAAAGTTTCGACAAAATCTACGTCTGCGGCCCCAAACCCATGATGAAGGCCGTGGCAAAATTGGCCGCCGAAAAGGGCGTTTGGTGCGAGGTTTCATTGGAAAACCTGATGGCCTGCGGCCTCGGCGCCTGCCTTTGCTGCGTGGAGGACACGGAGGAAGGTAATGTTTGCGTCTGCAAGGAAGGACCTGTATTTAACACAAGGAGGTTGAAATGGTGAACATGACGATAGACTTAGGTCGCGGCTTGGTGCTGCGCAACCCCGTGATGACGGCTTCGGGCACGTTTGGCTATGGCGAGGAATACACTGATTTCGTGGATTTGTCGCAACTCGGCGGCATCATCGTGAAAGGCACGACGCTCAATCCGCGCGAAGGCAATCCCTATCCGCGCATGGCCGAAACGCCATCTGGAATGCTGAACTGCGTCGGACTGCAAAACAAAGGCGTCCAATACTTCATCGACACGATTTACCCGCGCATCAAGGATTTTGATACCAATGTTTTGCTCAATCTTTCTGGCTCCACATTGGAGGATTATGTGAAAGGTGCCGAGATGATTGACGCTTTGGACAAGATTCCCGCCATCGAGTTAAATGTTTCTTGCCCCAACGTGAAGCAAGGCGGCATGGCTTTCGGCGTGACTTGCGCGGGCATCTCGCAGGTGGTTTCAGAAGTGCGCAAAATCTATCATAAACACTTGATGGTCAAGCTGTCTCCGAATGTGACTAACATCGCCGAAATCGCTTTGGCAGCCGAGGCCGCCGGTGCCGATTCGGTTTCCTTAATTAACACCTTGATGGGCATGGCCATCGACGCGGAGCGGCGCAAACCGAAACTTTCCGTGGTTACTGGCGTGGGCGGCATTTCCAATGCCACCGATGCCGTGGAGTTCATGCTTGCCGGTGCCTCCGCCATCGAGATTGGGACGGCCAATTTCATTGATCCGGCGGTTTCTGCGAAAGTCGCGTGGGGAATTAATGAATATTGCGAACGGCATGGGTTTGAGAAGGTTACGGATTTGATTGGAGCTTTGGAGTGCTAAGACAAGTCCGACTTGAGCGGCACATGAAGTGCTTTTTTGTGTTTTATATGATTTTGTTTCCAAAAATCACTATTTTTGCAGAGTTTTAGAAACAAAACGAAGCGATGGATTATCTGACATTTAGGGAACGGATGCTTCCGATGGGGTGTTTCCACATCAATCAGGTGTTGCTATGGGAGAAGGATTTCGACCGTAACAACCTCACGCGTTGGTGCCGGAAAGGTCTGCTCGTGAAGCTGCGCAACCAGTATTACGCCTTTCCTGAATGCCGCCAGATGCCCGACTTTTCACGTTATGTGGCTAACCGCATCTATGCGCCGTCGTACATCAGTCTGCACAGTGCACTATCATTCTACGGGATGATTCCTGAAGAGGTGGTGCAAGTCACCAGCGTCACCACGCTCAAAACGGCCAAGTTTGAGAACGGTTTCGGCACCTTCCATTACCAGAACGTGAAAACGCCGCTTTATTTCGGCTACGAGATCAAGACCATGCAAAACGGACGAGGCCTGCTGTTTGCCACTCCCGAGAAGGCCTTGCTCGACCTGCTCTATCTGAATCCTTTCTACAAGACGGAACAAGACATGGAGGAGCTTCGATTGGACGAGGACTTCATGCAAAGCGAATTCAACAGGGAACGTTTCTCCGACTATCTCACACAAATCGGGAGCAAGGCGCTGGAGCAGCGAGTATGCAGATTATTAAAGGTTTACGAATTATGATTGACATTGAATACATACGAAGTTTCTTTCCGCCCACCATCGCCCGCGAGAGCCGTTTCGACCGCTACATGCTGAAGGAGTACCTGCAGCTGCTGATTCTCGACCATCTGACAACCACACCTTATATAGGCAAGATGGCGTTTATCGGTGGTACCAACCTCAGACTTATCCAAGGCATCGATCGCTTTTCCGAAGACTTGGATTTCGACTGCAAGGATTTGAGCGAAGCGGAGTTTATGACGATGACGGACAGTGTGGTGCAATACCTTCGTCAGAACAACGTGGAGGTGGAAACCCGCGACAAGTCCAATCCGAAATTGACGGCTTTCAGAAGAAACCTCTATTTCCCCCAGATGCTCTTCAACCTTGGGCTGACAGGCCATCGTGACGAGCGATTGTTATTAAAGATAGAGGCTCAGGACCAAGGCGTGACGTACCAGCCTGTTGTGGCCAACATCAACAGGATGGGATTCTTCTTCGGCGTTCAAGTGCCGCCGTTGGATGTGCTGTGCGCCATGAAGTTCGCTGCCATACTTACCCGCCAGAAGGGTCGTGATTTTTACGATGCCATTTTCCTGCTCTCGAAAACAAAACCCAATCTGAACTTCCTTCAGGAGAGGGCAGGCATTTCGTCTGTGAAAGAATTGAAAGCAGCCATTACAAACCGCCTAGAGGAAGTCGATTTGAACCAAAAGAAACGCGACTTTGAGCATTTGCTTTTCAACGAAGCGAATGCGGAGAGGATTCTGCAATTCAAGGAAGTGGTGGCAACAATTGAAAAATAAAAGCGTTACTTTCTGAAATCCCCGCCAAAAGTTACTTTATTTGCAACGTTTGACAAATTCCCATCATTCCCATCTTCAAACGTTGAAAAAATCAATATAAAACATTGTTTATCAGTATTTTATTTTCAATTATTAAAAATAGTAATAGCCATTACCGTAATGAAAATTACTATTTTTTTGAAAAAAATGAGGAAAAAAGATTGCAGACCAAGGAAAAATGTGTACTTTTGCGAAATGGTAATGAGAATTACCGTAATGATGATTACTATTTTTTTGTAAAGCAGAAAAACAGGACAGACATGAAATTCTACGACAGGGAAAACGAACAAAAGCAACTCCGTAAAGTGTTGCTGCAGAGCAGGAAAGAAGCCCAAATGACCGTTCTGATGGGGCGCAGGCGCATCGGGAAGACTGAACTCTCACTGATGTGCGGCGACGACAAAGTGCTGTATTTTTTTGTCGGGAAAAAGTCGGATCCGCTGCTCTGCCATGACTTTCTGCGCGAAATAGGCGACAAGCTCGGAAGCCCGATCATTGGGCAACTTAACTCGTTTTCAGAAGTGTTCAGGCTCGTGCTGGAACTGGCCAAAAGACAGCCTTTTACCTTGGTCATCGACGAGTTCCAGAACTTCCTGAAAGTGAACCCCGACGTGTTCAGCGACATGCAGCGCGACTGGGACCTCTACAAGCGCGAAAGCCGCCTGAAC
>ONVP01000349.1 GCA_900321315.1 uncultured Bacteroidales bacterium | reverse complement strand
GAGGCCTCGCGCTTCATCAAGATGTTCCTTGACCTCGACATCAATCCCGCCAACTGCATCCCGACCGTTGGCTCCATGCAGGGCGCTTTCGCCTCGTTCATGATTGCTGGCCACACCAGCACCAAAAAGAACACCATGCTCTTCATCGACCCGGGCTTCCCCGTGCACAAGTTCCAAAACAAGGTGCTTGGCATCCCGATGGAGAACTTCGACATCTACGAATACCGTGGCGAGAAACTGCGCGGCAAACTGGAAGAAATCCTGAGCAAAGGCAACATCCACAGCTTGCTCTACTCCAACCCCAACAACCCGACTTGGGTGTGCCTCACCGATGAGGAACTGCGCATCATCGGCGAACTGGCCAACAAGTACGACGTCATCGTCATGGAAGACCTCGCCTATTTCGGCATGGACTTCCGCAAGGACTACAGCCACCCGGGCGAGGCACCGTTCCAACCCTCCGTGGGCAAATACACCGACAACTACATCCTGATGATTTCCAGCTCCAAGGCATTCAGCTACGCTGGCGAGCGTTGCGCCATCCTCGCCATCAGCGACAAATTGGCCCTGCGCCACTACGCCGACCTGAAAACCTTCTGCGGACAGGAAGTCTTCTTGCGAGCCATCCTCTTCGGTGCCTTGCATCCGCTGAGTTCGGGCACTTCGCACTCCGCGCAATACGCCTTGGCCGCCGTGCTGAAAGCCGTCAACGATGGCACCTACTGCTACCGCGACGACGTGTTGGAATACGGTCGCAAGGCCGAGCAGATGAAGAAAGCCTTCACCGACAACGGCTTCTACATCACTTACGACGAGGACTGCGGTGAGCCTATCGCCGATGGGTTCTATTTCACCTATTGCTATCCGGGTTTTACCGGTCCCGAATTGGTGGAAGAAATGCTGTATTACGGCATCTCCGGCATCTCGTTGGACACCTGCGGCAGCACCAAGCAAGGTGTGCGCGCCTGCACTTCGCTCATCAAGCGGGAAGAGATTCCTGTTTTGGCGGATCGGTTGGCGGCGTTTGCTAAAGACCACCCAGTGAAGTGAGGAATTTAGGAGTAAAAATCACGAATAGGGATGCAAATTTGCGTCCCTATTTATATTTTCGTAGATTTGCAGTCCAAAAACATACAAATCAATAGTCTTATGAAAAACCTAAAACGAATGTTGGTCCTTGCGACCATTGCGATGACTGCTGTTTCATGCGGTCCAAGACAAAATGCTCAAAAGGAAGAACCCTTTAAGGAAGACAGTCCCAAAGTGTTGGTTCTCTACTATTCCCAAACGTCGAACACGAAAGCTGTGGCGACAGAAATCGCCACACGACTTGATGCTGACATCGAGGAGATTGTTCCCACGATGCCCTTCGACGGTGATTTCCAAGCCACCATCGAACGCTGCATAAAGGAACGCGAAGAAGGTACCATTACTGAGATTCAACCTTTAACTGCCGACCTCGCCAACTATGACGTCATCTTTATCGGCTATCCGGTTTGGTTTGGCACCTACGCGCCGCCTGTCGCCACCTTCCTCGGCCAAGTGGACTTGAGCGGCAAAAAGGTCGTCCCATTCTGCACTTTCGGCAGCGGAGGGCTGGAGTCCAGCGCAAAAGATTTGGCAGAGAAGCAACCCGATGCGGAGATTCTTTCCGGCTACGGTGTACGTGCTGCGCGTCTTGAAGCCGCACCCGCCGAAATCGACCAGTTCCTGAAAGCCAACGGTTTCCTTGAAGGCGATTTCGTCAAGTTGGAAGAATTCCCCGAACAACATGAAGTGAGCAGCGAGGAAGTCGCCATTTTTGATGCCGCCGTTGACGGTTATCCTATGCTTCACGCCCAGGCCAAGACCGTGGCTTCGCGTGCCATCCCGAATGGCACTGAATACCTGTTCACTGCCGTCGATATTCCCCGTGAGGTCAAGGACGACATGCCGCCTGCGGGCGAGATACAGGTTTATGTGACGGTTGCCGAGGGCGAAAATCCTGTATTCACTCGGGTGGTGAGGTAATAACGAATCATTTACGTATGAACCAGACCTATGAGTTCAGCGCCATCATTCTCCAAAACGAGAACATGGATGCTGCATACGTTGAGGTACCATTTGACATTAAGGCGTTGTTTGGCAAAGGGCGGCTGTTGGTTCATGCCACATTCGATGACGTTCCTTACGACGGACAAATTGTCCGCATGGGGATGCCCTGTTATATTATCGGAGTGCGGAAGGACATCCGAAAACAGATTGGGAAGAGTTTCGGTGATGTGGTACATGTGAAATTTTGGGAAAGATAGCGCCGCTATTATTTATAATCAATCTAAATTAGGCCATAAACGGAAAATAAACCGAA
>ONVP01000103.1 GCA_900321315.1 uncultured Bacteroidales bacterium | reverse complement strand
ATCGGAAAAAGCAGTATTTTTTGCCAACGTGCACCTCCAATTTCCCCAAAAAACAAGCCTCAAACCGGCCAGAAACGTGGTTTTTTTGTTGATTTGGCCAAATAAAGGGGTATTTAATTGGCCGAATAAAAGTATTTTTATATCTTTGCGGCCAAATTAAGCACCAATGGACAACTTGATAGGAAGAAAACAAGAAACGGAAGAGCTTGAAAATCTGTATAATAGCAGCAAACCTGAATTTGTGGCCATCTATGGTCGGCGTCGCGTGGGCAAAACTTTCCTCGTGAAGGAACTTTTTCAAGACAAAATGGCCTTCTACCACAGCGGCCTCTCACCGTTTGACAAGGAGCGCAACATCGGCATCAAAGACCAGTTGGAGGCGTTCTATGCCAGCCTGATGCAGTATGGCATGGAAGAAAGCCGTTGCCCCAACTCGTGGGCCGAAGCCTTTTCCATGCTGGGCCGTCTTTTGGACAACCTCAACGATGGCCGTCGTCAGGTGATTTTCATCGACGAACTGCCGTGGATGGACACACCCCGCTCCAAGTTCATGGTCGCCTTCGAGCATTTCTGGAACTCGTGGGGAGCGTGGCGCAACCATGTGATGCTCATCGTGTGCGGAAGCGCAACCTCGTGGATGCTCGACAACCTCATCAACAACAAAGGCGGCCTTTACGACCGTTTGACTTGGCAAATCAAATTGTCGCCCTTCACGCTCGGCGAATGCAAGGCCTTCTTCGAATCGAAAAACATCCCCATGTCGGCCTACGACCTCGTGGAAGCCTACATGATTCTCGGCGGCATACCTTATTATATGAATTACTTCCAGAAGGGAAAAAGCCTTGCGCAAAACATCGACGCGCTCTTTTTTGCCCAAAACGCCAAACTCGGCATGGAGTTCGACCGGCTTTTCGGTTCCCTGTTCTCCAAGCCCGAAGAATTCAAGGCGGTGGTGAGGCAACTTGCCAAACGGCACACGGGATTCACCCGCGAAGAACTGTCCAAGCACCTTGGCATCAACGCAGGCGGCAATTTCTCCAAAACACTCGAAGCACTCATGGCCAGTGATTTCATCACGAGTTACCATCCCTTCGGGCAGAGCAAGAAAGAAATCCGATACAAACTTGCCGACAACTTCTGCCGCTTCCATCTGAATTTCATCGAGGGACAAACCCTCACCGACACCACCTATTGGCAGCACAACCAGAACAAGCCGCAACTCAACGCATGGCGCGGCATCACATTTGAGCAGGTCTGCTTCAGCCACGCCATCCAAATCAAGCGGGCGTTGGGGGTGGAAAACGTGGTGTCGTCGGAATCGGCGTGGATTGTGCACGGCGACGAGGACCACAAGGGTGCTCAAATCGACATGCTGATTGTCAGGGACGACCGCGTCGTCAACCTTTGCGAGATGAAGTTCCTGTCGAAAGAATACGACCCGCAGGCCGACGACGAAACGAAACTGAGGGCGCGCATCGCCACCTTGCAGGAGCATCTTTCGCCCAAACAGACCATCCACCTGACTTTGGTCACCACTGTCGGCCTGAAGCACAACGCCCACAGTGGCATCTTCCAGCAAACCGTGACCATTGGCAGCATGTTCTAAAAATTTTCAGTATTTTTGCGCCCTAAAACTCAAACAGTGATTTATCCCACCAATTTCGAACAGAAAATCGGCTTCAAGGGCATCCGCGAGATGATAGAAGGGCATTGCATCAGCCAAATGGGATTGGAGAAGGCCCAAGAGATGGCTTTCTCCATCGACAAAGCCCTCATCGTCAAGAGTTTGGAGCAGGCCGAGGAGTTCGTCCGCATGCTGCAAACGGGCGTGCCTTTTCCTGTGCGCGACTTCCACGACCTGCGCGAGGCTTTCCACCAAATCCAAATCGAAGGAGCATGCCTAAGCGTGGAGGACTTGTTCGCGCTGAAGCCGTCGCTGAACGTTTTGGAGGCCATTTTGCGCTTCGGTAGGAGCGAGAGCGCAATCGAATTTCCGCAACTCAAGTCGCTGATTGAGAACATTTTCATCGACCGCCAAATCTTCACCGAAGCCAACCGTCTCGTGGATGACAAAGGCGAAATCCCCGACAACGCCTCGCCCGAGTTGCAGGAAATCCGCCAAAGCATCCGCCGCAAGCAAGGCGGCATCGAGAAGCGCATCCGACAAATCATGGGCGACGCCAAGACCGCCGGCTGGGTGGACCAAAAATCGGAAGTCACCATACGCGACGGACGCTTGGTCATTCCCGTGAAGGCCAGCGACAAACGCGCCATCCGAGGCTTCATCCACGACGAGTCGGCCACGGGGCAGACCGTCTATATCGAACCCGCCGAAATCTTCGACACGTCCAACGAAATCAAGGAGTTGGAATATGCCGAAAGACGTGAAATCCACCGCATCTTGATGGCTTTCACGCGCTTGCTTCGACCTTACCTCTCTGAACTTCGCAATGCCTGGAACATGCTTGGCGAAATCGACTTCATCCGCGCCAAGGCTCTGTTGGCCAACGAGATAGGCGGCGTGAAACCCGAAATCCGCGACACACCTTATATTAATTGGCAACAGGCACGCCATCCGCTTTTGGAAAAGAAGCTGAAAGCACAAGGCAAACAAGTGGTGCCCTTGGACTTGCAACTCAATGGAAATGAGCGGATTTTGGTCATCAGCGGACCCAATGCCGGCGGCAAGTCCGTTTGCCTGAAAACGACTGGTTTACTGCAATATATGCTCCAATGCGGCCTTATGCCGCCCATGCGCATCGACTCGGAGTGCGGGCTGTTCGAGAACCTTTTTATCGACATCGGCGACGAGCAATCCATTTTGGACGACCTCTCCACCTACAGCTCACACCTTATTAATATGAAGGCCCTCTTGGAGCACGCAGACGAGAAAACCTTATTCCTCATCGATGAGTTCGGGACGGGCACGGAACCACAGTTGGGCGGTGCCATCGCCGAGGCCATTCTGCTGGAGCTCAACAAGAAACAGGCTTTCGGCATGGTCACAACGCACTACGCCAACCTGAAGCTTTTGGCCGACCACCACGAGGGAATCCTCAACGGCGCCATGCTGTTCGACACCAAGTTCATGCAGCCCATGTATATCATGATGACGGGCAAGCCAGGGTCCTCTTTCGCCTTCGAAATCGCCAAGAAAATCGGCTTCCCGCGACAGATTTTGGACGACGCGGCCAACATCACCGGCGACCAACACCTGAAATTCGAGAAGCAGCTGCAACAGCTCGAAGTCGATAAGAAAGCCATCCGCAAGAAGGAACAAGACCTGCGCATCGCCGACCAACTCTTGACCGAAGTGGTGGAAAAATACAAGAACCTCCTCGCCGACCTCGAAGGCAAGAAAAAGCAATACCTCCGCGACGCAGCGACTGAGGCTCAGGAACTTATCGCGAAAGCCAACGGCCAAATCGAGCGCACCATCAAGGAAATCAAGGAGGCGCAGGCGGAGAAAACCAAGACCAAGGAAATCCGCCAAAACCTCGAAAAGACCAAGGAGGAAATCGCACTGAAAGCCAAGGAGTTGGTCGAAAAGAAAGAGAAAGAGGAAACCGAGCTGAAAGTGGGCGACACGGTTTGCATCGACGAGATGCAGGTGGTGGGCGAAATCCTCGCCATCAGCGACACCGACGCCACCATCCTTTTCGACACCATCAAGCTGCGCACCACGCCCGACAAGCTCCGCAAGGTGAGCCGTGCCACAGCCCGCAAGACCCAACGTCGCTGGCAAGCCGGCCTCATCGCCGACGAACTCAGCGAGAAAGCCGAGCACTTCGACCTCACCCTTGACGTGCGCGGCAAGCGCGCCGAAGAAGCCTTGGACATCGTGGACAAATACTTGGACGAAGCCAAACTCCTCAGCATCAAGGAAGTGAGCATCCTCCACGGCAAGGGCAACGGCATCCTGCGCAAGCTCATCCGCGAGAAACTGAGCCGGATGCGCGAGGTGGAACGCTTCTGCGACGCCTCGTTGGAAACGGGCGGAACGGGGATTACTCGGGTATATTTCAGGTAATTCCCGCGCCCGAAGGGCGCAACCTCCCCTAACCGTAGGTCGCGACCTACGGCAGCACCCCGGCAGGCAAAAAATCCACCCCAACCCACCCTCCATCCAAAAAAAAACATTACCTTTGCGGCGGAAATGCGAAGCTAAAACAAAAACAAGAACCATGGAACTAAAGGAATACAACACCGAATGCCCAGTATCAATGGCTAACGAACCGGATGTAGCATACACGGGCAGTTCAAACAAATTGAAAACAGTTTTGCGCAATCGCAGCATGACCGTGGACGAATACTTTGACAAGGTCAGAAAAGCGTTAGACAAACGATATGAAAACCTATAATGTCAGAGTGCTTCAGTCTGCCGAAGCCGACATCGACAATTTGGCCGATTTTCTCTTCGAGAAGCTATCCAAAGAAGGGGCATACCGCTATCTCGACTCCATGAAAAACGAAGTGTTGTCTTTGTCGGTTTACGCCGATTGTTTTTCCGAATCACATTCCAAAATGATTCGTGCCATTCACCCAAAAGCACGACGAATGATTTCGCACAACCATAAATGGGTGTTTGTTTTCCATATTGAAGGCGACACGGTTTTTGTTGATAGGATAATTCCCTCAAAAACAATTGATTGTTAATACATCATTCCCCCGGCATCCGCCGGATTTCCCGACGTGCCGCTGCGCTCTGCGTCGGGCTGGGATGATTTGCCCCTTCGGGGCGACACCCACAAATCCCGCTCCACACGAATAGCAGGGGTTCCATTTCATTCCACCCCTGCCTGCATTCCGCCGTCCCTACGGGACTGCGCCAAAACCATTTAATCATCTGAATACCAATAATTTAAAACCACACAGCCAAAACCAACAAAATAATATCAAACAAAATACACTTATATATAATAAAAAATTCGTACTTTTGCACGTTTATAGTGTATGTGCCAACACTTTGGCACAATTATTGAATATAAAAGTAAGATTAACGTGAACTCTACAACAAATCATACTATTATGAAACAAGGTTTCTACAACAAAAACAACACTCTGAAAACCAGAATCTTAACACTTATAACCTTGGCCTTCCTCGCCCTCGCGGGCGGAATGGATGCCGTGGCACAAACCACTTGGACTCCTCCCGCTGCTGGCGGCACCTTCCGGCTGCGCTCCACCGGAACAGGCAACAACTTCAACGTCTATAACGCCGCCGGCACCTCAATTGTATCTTCCAACTGTACAAAGATATACCGCCGTGTGGATCTGACAGGCGAGCTGACCCTCATCTTCGAAAACACCAAAACCATCGAGCTTGACGGGCAGTTTAACATCACCAATAAACCTGGCGCCAAGCTGACCTTGAAGTTTGGCGACGGCGTGCCCTTCAATACGATCGCCCACTCACCCGACAACCCCACGCTGAAGATAACGGGCGTAACAAATTATACTGGTCAAAAAGTCATCTTTTATTTGCAACACAATGTCAGCACTGATATTACCTACCAGCAAGTTTTCATCGAGGGAAAAGACCCCACGGGACAAGAAAGCTACCCTACTGACTACGACTTCTCGAACAACTTCGTCATTGACGGTGCAGGGCCAAAGCTGGAAGCCGTTGACGACGGAATCACTATGGAACCCAAAGTAAAGGCCACAGGCGGCGCAATCAAGGACTATGCCTTGTTCAGAATACAGCAAGGCACCCTGCACTTGAAGAACGTTACCGTGCAGAACTTCAGCACGAGCTATGGCAACGCAGGCATGACGCAAGTGTATACCAGAAAAGACCCTGTTACCAATGCTGCCACTGCTGCCATCGATCTTGAGTTCAACCACTGCCTGTTCACCAACATCGGAGCCAAGAGCTCTAACGGCTCTCCCGTGCTCAGGATGCAGAGCGAAGGTGGCAACAACGAAAACCGCGATGCCCGGCTGAAATACTGCAAGTTCGAGAACATCTTTGGCTCCTCTTCCCTTGCCGTGGGAAGCACCACAAAAACCGACAATGCCAACGGCACCGTCCGCACCGTAGGCAACAACCAGGTGAAGCTCTCCCTCGACGGCTGCCACTTCACGCGCAACTACGGCTGCCCCGTGCGCTGGCACGGCTGCTCCTCTGCGGAACCCATGCGGGTGAACAACTGCCTCATCGAGGACAGTTTCACATGGATAGAAAACAAGCAAGTGTTTGGCGGCGGCGGCATACTGCTGAAAGGTCCGGCCGAAATCGCCAACTGCACCATACAAAACAACCGCACCAACGGCAAGGGCGGCGGCATCTACCTCTCCACTTACGTGGACTTCAGCGACGGCACACCGGGCCTCATCCCCCAACACTCCATCCTCACCCTCGACCCCGCTACCGTCATCTCCGGCAATGTTGCCCTACAAGACGGCGGCGGCGTGGCCATCGAGGCAAAACTTATGGTAAACAATAATGGCACGACCGGCACCTATCTTGCTAACACCAATGGCGTCATTTATTGGGCGGTCAATAGTAATGGGGAACTCGAGCCGTTCAGAACGGAGTTCAGACAAAACGGCGCAACCATCGAAAACAACACCGCCAAAGGCACCTACGGTGGCGGCGTTTACATCTCAAGAGACCGCAGCACACCGTTCTACAAGGTGGATTGCATCCTCAACTACGGCAAAATCATAGGCAACAAGACCGGTGGCGATGGAAAGTCGGGCAAGGGCGGCGGCGTGGCCATCAGGACCTACAAAGATGAAGAAATCACATTTAACTACACGAATAACAGCGGTGTCACCTTAGACTTCTCGCTGCCAACCAGCACCGCTGTCCCCATCGTGGAGCCGCAAGACGTTACCGTCGTGGTGAGCGACCCCGACCTCGACCCGGGCAATGCAGCCGACGAGATGCTGGTTTACGAAAACCATTCGGGAGACGGCGGCGGCGTGTATGTGGAAGCCTATCCCAATACCTACACCGTTGCACAATATCCCCTCACAAACGGAAAAGTCTCGGAAGTGAACACCACCGTGTATGCCACGGGCAACATCACCACTAACGATGCCAATGACAATGGCGGCGGCATGTATGTGGAATACGGCACCGTACGCATCAACGGCGGCACCATCGGCGGCGACACGCCAGCCAAAGGCAACAATGCCGGCCTCGATGGTGGCGGCATCTACCTCAAAGACGGCAACATCTACACCGACTTGGTGCCCCACATCGAAACCGGCGGAGGAGGAGGCAGTGGCAGGGGCGGCTCGCGAGCCGCAGTGAGCGGCGGCAACATCAGCCACAACAATGCCAGCAACGACGGCGGCGGCGCGTATGTGCACGACGGCAACCTCTTCCTGATGGATGTCAAAGTGAACAACAACAAGGCCAGAAACAAGGGCGGCGGCATCTACACCAACAGCGGCAACGTCTTC
>ONVP01000102.1 GCA_900321315.1 uncultured Bacteroidales bacterium | reverse complement strand
TCATCAAGCGCGACGGTATGCAAGTCGGCACAGCACCCTACACGGACGGCCAGTTCATCGACAACATCGGCAGCGGCGCGGCCTCGCGAACCTACACCATCACGGCGGTCGCCACCGACGGCACACAATGCCCCATCGTGAGCTACCCCAAGGAGACCATCCACATGGCTTACCTGACTGGTATCAACAATACCATCGAAGTCAATTGGAACATCCCCACCGGCTACGACCTGCTCGGCTACAACATCTGCAAGTACACCCCCGGCAGCAAAGACGGCGACCTCACCGTCATCGACTTCGTCGGCGCGAGTGTTACGAGCTATACCTGTTCGGAAAGCCAATTCGACGAGGGCTACATCGTAGTGCAAGGCGTTGAGGCTGGCAAGGACAACGAAACGAGGCTTCTCTCCAACCGCAGTACGGACCTTGTCGGCATTGGAGAAAAAGAAAAACAAAATTTCAACATCTATCCGAATCCGTCTGCTGGTCGCGTCACCATCGAAGGCACGGGCCGCCTCACCATCACAAATGTGCTGGGCCAAGCGGTTTTAACCCGCGACATCACAGAAACGGAAACCCTCGACCTGCCTTCGGGAGTCTGGTTCGTGAAACTGGACGGAACCACACGGAAGGTGGTGGTAGAATAATTTGTTGTAGGGACGCACGGCGTGCGTCCGCAAAAAACGACAAATCCATTGTGGGCGGACACACGCGGTGTGTCCCTACAGGGGAAATCCCTTTGTACATTCGGCCAAAGGGATTTTTTGTTTGTTTTTGAAAACAACAAAAACCGTTTCTGTTTGATAATCAACAATAAAACCGACAGCAAACGACTACAAACGACTACAAACGTTTAATCAACGGCTTTGTCTTGACAGGTTTTGCATTTTTGCAGCGAGAAACCAATTAATACTATTGTTATGCAAATACCTGAATACATTGAAGGCATTCCGACGGAGAAGAAAAGAGTAAGAGAACGTTTTGAACTGATCAAGTCTTATTATGAGAATCTATGGAAAGATTTGCAAAGGGTTACGGGTAGTAACTACATCCATAACAAATTCCTTAACGCAGACGTGTATATTGTGAAGAATGAAAGCGACAAGAAAACCTCTCGTGAGGCGTTGCACAATTGGAAATCCACTTACGCCGTAAAGCATTTAAGGGAAGTTGTTGAAAACGCAAGTCCTATTGAAGGCCTGCCATTGTTTTCTTCCATTAAAGACGGAGTCCAAAAGAAAAATGGCTACAAGAACATGATACTCTTGTACTATCAGTTTAAAAATGAGCAAATTGACTACTTGAATTTTACGGTCAAATTAACTATAGGAGTTACAGCATCACAAAAGCATATTCAATATAGTGTCAATAAAGTTGAGGTGGCAAAATAAAAATCTGACCAAGTTTCACAGTACCTCGCTTTGTTTGGACCGTCCATGGTCAGATTTCTGCCCGCAAAATTACAACATTTTTACAAAACACGGCCATTTTCCCGAAAAAAATCTCCCGCCGCTCAAAAAAAGCATTATATTTGCACACGAATTACCATGAATGAACCACGAATTTTTCATGAATTATTGATGGCAATTCGTGTCTGATTCATGGCAATTCGTGTCGATGAAAACAGGGAATCCCTCAGCCTGCGGGTCGGGGGATTTTTTGTTAAACGCAAAAAGCCTCCCTTGCGAGAGGCTTTTTTTTGTTCCATCCGTCGGAATCATTCAAACGACTTGAGGGCCTTCTTGATGATTTCGATGGCTTCGCGGAGTTCGGCCTCGGTGATGACCAAGGGCGGAGCGAAGCGGATGATGTGCTGGTGGGTGGGCTTGGCCAACAGGCCGAGGTCGCGCATCTTCATGCACACATCCCAAGCTTCTTTGCCGTCTTTGGGCTTGATAATCACGGCGTTGAGCAAACCCTTGCCGCGCACTTTCTCGATCATCGGGCTATTGACCTTGCTCATTTCATCGCGGAAGATCTTGCCGAGGCGTTCGGCGTTCTCCATCAGGTTCTCGTCCTTGATGACTTGCAGGGCGGCCATCGAAACGCGGGCAGCAATCGGGTTGCCGCCGAAGGTGGAGCCATGTTCACCAGGCTTGATGTTGAGCATGATGTCGTCGTCGGCGAGGACGCAGGAAACCGGCACCACTCCGCCACCGAGGGCCTTGCCCAGGATGAGGATGTCGGGGCGCACGCCTTCGTGGTCGCAAGCCAGCATCTTGCCCGTGCGGCCGATACCGCACTGCACCTCGTCGGCCATGAAGAGCACGTTGTGCTTCTTGCAGATGTCGTAGCACTTCTTCAGGTAGCCTTCGTCCGGCACGTAAACGCCAGCCTCGCCTTGGATGGGTTCGAGGAGGAAACCTGCGATTTCGTCGCCTTCCTTTTCGAGCACTTTCTCAAGGGCGTCGGGGTCGTTGTAAGGGATGCGGATGAAGCCGGGAGTCATGGGGCCGTAGTTGGCGTAGCTCTCGGGGTCGTTGCTCATGGTGATGATGGTGATGGTGCGGCCATGGAAGTTACCTTCGCAGCACACGATTTTCACCTTGTCGTTCGGGATACCTTTTTTGACGACACCCCAACGGCGGGCGAGCTTGAGGCCCGTTTCGTCGGCTTCCGCGCCCGAGTTCATGGGCAGCACCTTGTCGTAGCCGAAGTATTCAGTCACATACTTTTCCCACACGCCGAGCGCGTCGTTGTAGAAGGCGCGGCTGCTGAGGGTGAGGCGTTCGGCCTGGTCGGTCATGGCCTTCAGGATTTTCGGGTGGCAGTGGCCTTGGTTCACGGCGGAATAGGCCGACAGGAAGTCGAAATACTCCTTGCCTTCGACGTCCCACACCTTGGCGCCCTTACCTTTGGCGAGGACAACCGGCAGCGGGTGATAGTTATGGGCTCCGTACTTGGCTTCGAGGTCCATAGCTTCTTGCGATGATTTGATGTTTTCGAGCATAAGTAATTGATTTAAAGATTCAAGATTTAAGATTATAAGATTCAAGATTTAAGATTCAAAATCTATGCTTTCTGAATAAAGCGGCAAAATTAGGGTTTTATTCCGAACATTTTGCACGGTTGGAAAAATAATGTTTAAGAATTTTGGCGACCGCCCACACAAGCAGTGCTGCTATGGCGATGGCGAGGCTGCCATAGAAAGTCAGGCGACAGCGTTTGAAGTCGGCTTGCAAGGCACTATTCGCTGCATCCTGCTGCTCCACGCGGGTCAGGAGGTCTGCAATGGTTTCCTCAAGGCTGAAGTTGCGCTCGTGCAAGTCGGCGTTTTCGCGGACGAGGGCGGCGCGCTCGTCATCAATGTTGCGCAGTTCCTTTTCCAAATCCTCATAACGGCCCAAGCGGGCATAGTCGAGGATTAGCGGTACTCGCACAGAAGCCCGTATTGTTACATCATCAAACATTGCTGCCAACTCAAAAAAACGATCAAAATACTTAATTGACTTTTCATGTTGACCTGTTTTTGAATAGATTTCCCCTAACCCTATGCATGCCATCATTTGACCAGAAAAATGCGATTCCTTCTCAGCCAAAGATAAAGCCTCAAAATAGTAGTTTAAAGCTGCTTCATTGTTTCCTCGATTAGAACTAACGAAAGCCATTTCCGACAACAAATCAGACTTTAACTTCCTCATCAACCCTTCATCATTCCTCTGCTTAACATGACAATCAGCATAATACATGGATTTCTCAAAATAAAGCATGGCTGAATCGTAGTTGATGATTTCGCGAGCATACAACGAACCGATGTTTTTGTATATGGTTTGCAAAATATAATAATCTTCCAATGCTTCCAAATCCGGTAGTAGTGACTCAAATATTCTCTTTGCTTCCAATGGTTTCCCGATTTCAAAATAGATGGTAGCGATATTGGTTGCAACTTGAATCTCCATTTGCTCCATTCCGAGAGCCTTGTACACCTTTTTACAATAGTGGTAATAATCCAAAGCAGTAGCAAAATCTCCTTTTTTGTAACTATTGATGGCCATATTGGAATAGACCTGGGCACATAAAAGACTGTCTTTCAAGCGTTCCGCAATCAGCAACGCTTTATTATAGTACATAGTAGAAGAATCAGTTCTACCCAACAGCAACTCATAAGTTGCCATGCTCCACAAAGCCTCGAACATGTTGGCAGTATCGCTCAAGGCTTCGTTGAGCACATACGACCGCGTGAGATGGTCTTTCGCCAAGTCGAGGTCGGCATGGTGGGCATATTGGATGCCGAGGACATAGTTGGACTTGGCTTCCAAGTCCTTATATCCCAACGCATTGGCTTCCTTTATGGCTTTTTCTCCCCAACGGATGCAATCGTCGAACGAAACATCGTAGAACTCCCATGTCAGCTCTATCATCGTCAGCACTTTTTCGCGGCCTTCCTGCGTGGCGAGAACGCTTCCCAAACTATCCACGACACGCATTTCCTCTTGGGCGGAAACCGCCAAGGCCAACACAAAGAAAACCCCTATAGTGGAAAGAAACCGATGCATTTTTAAATGGATAGTTTTCTACAAGAACATGTTGTATCTTTTTTCGTCGAAGATGGTGGTGCTTTCGCCGTGGCCGGGGAAGACGGTGGTGTCGTCGGGAAGGCGGAACAGGCGTTGGCGGATGCTCTCGCGGAGTTGCTCGTAGTTGCCGCCAGCGAGGTCGGTGCGGCCTATGCTGCGGCAGAAGAGCGCGTCGCCGGTGAAGACCCAGCCCTCGATTTCGGCATAGAGGCTGACGCTGCCATCGGCATGGCCGGGCGTACAAATCACTTCCAAAGTGCTTTCCCCTATCTTGATGATTTCGTTGTCTTTCAGCCATTTGTCGGGCAGCTCGCAAGCGCCGTTGAAAGCCATTCCGAAGAAGCGCGACTGCCTTTCGGCGCGAAGGAAATCGTTTTTCACGCCCTCGTGCGCCGCCACGGGAATGTCGTACTTTTTCTTGACGGCAGGGTTGCCAATGATATGGTCGATGTGGCCGTGGGTGCTGATGACCATCAGCGGTTTGAGGCGGTGGCTGTCGATGAAGCCGAAGAGCTGGTTTTCCTCGCCTGCCGTGGAGCAGCCCGCGTCGATGATGACGCATTCCTTGGTGTCGTCGTCGTAAACGACAAAGGTGTTTTCCGAGAAGGGATTGAAGACGATTTGTTCGAGCTGGAGCATGATTATGGTTCTTGAAATTCAATTAATCAAACATCTTTGACGGAATGATTTTATCCTCAACGACCCTGTCGCTTTCCGTATGAAAGATTACATTCCATTTCCTGTTTCGTGTCACAAGACTCTTTGCTTCGGGATGATGCCGTCTGACAGTCGTCCAACGACTTATCGGGAAACAATCTGCCAGATAAACCAAAGCATTTATCTCTGCTTCGAGTTGGTCGATATATCTATTGGCAGTTTCGCGAGTGTTTTTATCGGTTATGAACTTTCGAATCTCTTCCAAATCGAAAAGAACATCTCTCGAAAATACTACCTCTTCATAAACTCTCATAGTATTTATCGACCTCTCTGCGTAATAAAGTGAAAAAATCTCTTGAAGAGATGTATTTTTCCGGATTGAGATTTGGCTCCATCAAAGGATTGGAAAGAGCTGGTGCAGGTTTCGTCGTTGTGCTCATCGTAACGTTGTTTTATTCTGCAAAAGTACACATTTTCCCAAAAATGGAAACAATTTGAGCAAATTTCCTTATTTTTGCACTTCATTTTGTAGATTTTAGAATGAAGTCGAAACCGAATAGGCATATACGATGGCTTTTCTTTGCCTTGCTGTTCATCCTGACACCACCGGCCCATGCCCAGTTCTACAACGGCATGAACATGCCCTTTGGGAAGAACCGTGTGCAGTACGGCGACTTCCATTGGTCGTACTACTCGAACGACAACTTCGACGTGTATTTCTACCAAGGCGGCAACGACCTCGCCAAATATGCCCAGGCCTACGCCAAAGACCAGATTCCACGCTTAGAAACCCGCCTCAACAGCCGCTTCAGCAAGAAGATACAGTTCATCGTGTTCAACAGCAAGGGCGACTTCAAGCAAAGCAACATCAACCTTGAGGAGGAGGAAAACGGCAACACGGGCGGTATCACCAAAATCATCGGGTCGAAGGTGATTCTCTACTTCGACGGCGACTACACCCACTTCGAGGCACAAATCCGCGAAGGCATCGCGAGCCTGCTGTTCAGCCAAGTGATGAACGGCATCTCGGTGGGGTCGCAAATCAGAAGCGCGTACCGCTACGACATCCCGCAATGGTTCCGCGACGGCCTCGTGGCCTACATCGCTGGCAACTGGGACAGCCACAAGGAAGCCCAACTGCAGCGCGGCATCACCTCGGGCAACTACAAGAAAATCAACCATCTGCAAAACGACGACGCGCAGATTGCGGGCTACTCGTTCTGGAACTTCATCGACGAGAAATACGGCAGCAAGTCGTTCAACGACATCCTGTCTTTGGCCGAAAGCACTTGCAATGTCCGCAAGTCTCTACTTTATGTCACGGGCAAGGAATACAAAAAGCTGCTTGAAGAGTGGTTTGAGTTCTACAAGGCGCGATACGAAACCCTTTTGGCCAACAAGCCTAAGGAGGTCATGCCGCTGAAATACAAGAAATACCGCACTTTCACGCAGCCGAGCATCAGCCCGAACGGGAAGCACATCGCCTACGTCAGCAACGACGAAGGCAAAATCCGCCTTTGGCTCGAAGACCTGCAAAGCGGCAAACGCAAACAGCTTTTCAGCGCAGGCTACCGCTCCGACGAGAACATCGACACCTCGTTTCCGTTGCTGGCTTGGCATCCCAACGGCGAAATCCTGTCGTTCATCCTCGAGGAAGAAGGCAAAATCCAGCTTTACAACCTCGACATCAACAGCGGCAAGAAAGCCAGCACCTATCTGTTTGATTTCCAAAAGGTAAGCTCGTTTTCCTACGCCCACAAGAGCCGAAAAATCGTGCTCGCCGCCACGCGAATGGGCAAGCCCGACATTTATGTCTATAACCTGTTTTCCAACACTTTGGAGCAAATCACCAACGACTGGCACACCGACCTAAGCCCCGTTTTCACCTTCGACGACCGACAAATCGTGTTCAGCTCGAACCGCGACAACGACACGCTGAAAACCGACATGGAAATCGGTTTCCAAAGCAAGCAGTTTGACCTTTACGCCTACGACTATATTAATAAAGGTGTGCTGCTCCGAAACCTGACGCGGCAACGCTTCTCGAACAGCATTTTGCCCAAGGCTTTGAAGGACGGCAGCCTGCTTTATCTGAACGACACGAGCGGCTTCTACAACCTTTACCAAATCCGCTTCGACAGCGCCATCAGCCACATTGACACGATTGTGCATTACCGCTATTTCGGTAAGAAAGAGCAACTTACGGACTATTCCGCCAGCATCATCGACTACAGCTATCAGCCCCGCGACCACAAGGCCGCCCTGCTGATGGCCGCCAGCCACGGCTACGCCGACCTCATCCGCCTGTTGCTGGACTACGGCGCCAACCCCGGCACCGTCGCCAAAGGCGGCGACACCGCCCTCAGCCTCGCCCAAAAAGGCAAACATC
>ONVP01000370.1 GCA_900321315.1 uncultured Bacteroidales bacterium | reverse complement strand
CAATGATACATTCCTCTCCCGTTTCAAAAATGCTTCGTTCCACCCCGTTCTTGCTCAAAAGACGGATGTACTGGAACCTCAAGGCGCCGTTCCCACCCCTTTTCTTCCCCTGAGGAAAGGCTGCATCCGACTCCAACTCCAATATTTGATTTCTCATCAAATATTGGTCGATGGCTTCGTCGATGGTTCCCAAAAGCTCCATCCTTCCGTTCTTCAGCACCATTCCCGTCTTGCACAACTTCTTGAGGCTTGTAATGTTATGGCTCACAAACAACACTGTCCGGCCTTCGGTTTGGCTCAATTCCCGCATTTTGTCAATAGCCTTTTGCCGAAATTCGATGTCGCCAACAGCAAGCACCTCATCGACGACAAGGATTTCGGGATTCAAATTGGCTGCCACCGCGAAGCCCAAACGTGTCCTCATTCCCGAACTGTAACGCTTTATTGGTGTGTCAATAAATCGCTCGCAGCCAGAGAAATCCACGATTTCGTCCAACTTCTTGGCTATTTCCTGCCGTCTCATGCCAAGGATGGCGCCATTGAGGAAAATGTTCTCGCGGCCGGTCATCCCTGGATTGAATCCCGTGCCCACCTCAAGCAGCGAACCAACACGCCCATTGACTTTGATTGTGCCCGTGGTGGGAAAAGTGATTTTGGAAAGGATTTTCAACAATGTGCTCTTGCCAGCGCCGTTCTTGCCGATGATGCCCATCACATCGCCCTGCTCCACCTTGAAACTGATGTCTTTCAAGGCCCAAACGTACTCGCTTTCGCCCTTGGCTTGAAGGTCGTTGGTTTTGTCGATAGTGAGAAGCGGGTCTTCCTTCCGAAGCACCTTCATCGTCCACCAACGCGAAAACTCTTCCTTCAAATAATGGCTATTGACCTGCCCCAAATGGTACAACTTGCTGACGTTGCTGAATTCTATTGCTGTCGGCATATTCTCAACTTACTTAATTGCCCTTGCTTCCTACGCAAAAGGGGACGTGTTCCGAAAAGGGTATAGCTTCGCTATCTGACTCACATTATACGATATAAACCGCGTGATTATCAATCGCATAACGACAAATCATCAGCATTTTGTTTCTATTTGATTCCCGCTGCAATGGACTTGCATGCGGAAATCATCTGCAAATATACGGCTTTTTCGGATAGGAAGAACTTTGCGTCGAAAAAAAGATTACTTCGACCGTTCTCCTTTGAGCAAGATGTTGCGCATGATTTTCCAGAAGTATTTCCAGTCGGTGCGGAACGGATGCTTGAAATAGGCTTCAAGATAGCGTCTTTCGCTCTCTTGGATTTCCTCTATCGTTTCGGGCAAATCGACATAGTAAGGCGGCAGCAGCCCGGGCTTTGTCTTTATCCTAAGTTGCTGTATTTCTTCGTCATATAGGTCGAAATACTGCCGACTTAGCGGCCTGACACCCACTAATTTCATCTGTAGTTTCAAGATATTGATGAACATGGGCAGTTCGTCTATCCACAGTTTCCTCAACACGCGCCCCCATTCGGTGATGCGGTAGTCGTCCTTGAACTTCCCGCCTTCGTCAAGCTCGTTGTTCTCGTAAACGTAGGTCTGCAAAAACTCGGAATAGGCGTACATCGTGCGGAACTTATAGACATTGAACAATTTGCCTCCCTTCCCTATCCTTTTCAGCTTGATGAACAGGCCGTAGTAGTGCGGCTCTGTGAAGGGCTGCCGTTTCTTTTTGGCTATCACGCAATAGCGGTCGTGGATGTATTGTTCGCACACCACCTCGAAGCCGCAATAATAGAGCCTTCCCAACACTTCCGGGCGCGGGAACACTTTCCTGACTTTGCGCATGCACAAATAATAGAAGCGACGCGTGAGAAGCAGCTTTGGAGCAATCCTGTGCCAGAGGAAATCGAAGAAATATACTATGTTGGCGATGCAGTACGGATGCTTGTCGAAGATGAGTGCTCGGCGTTTCTGGGCCGTGTCGAAGCTGCAAACGAAAAAACCGTCTTGCTTCAGCTTTGCATTGGCCTTGCGAAGATAGCGGTTCAGGTAGCGGATGGCGTTCAAGTGGTTTTCGTTCAGCAAGACTTCGGCCTCGCCGTCGGCAACAGACCATGCCTTCTTGGCAAAGTCGCTGAGCCACTTCGTGCGCTCAAGGCT
>ONVP01000167.1 GCA_900321315.1 uncultured Bacteroidales bacterium | reverse complement strand
CGTTGAGGAGGTTTTCGTTGTAGTCCACAAGTTCCATCATAGCCAGCTCAGCTGCATCGCCAGGGCGGTTTTCGGGCATACGGATGATGCGGGTGTAGCCTCCTGGACGGTTGGCCACTTTCGGTCCGATTTCGCGGAACAACTCTGTCACGGCATACTTGTCATGCAAGTAGCTGAACACCAGGCGGCGGTTGCTGGTTCCTTTCTCGGTGGTGGTGTTGTTCTCGGGTTTCGAGCGGGTAATCAGAGGCTCGACGTACACACGAAGGGCCTTGGCCTTGGCTGTCGTGGTGATGATGCGTTTTTTGAGGATCAGCGAGCAGGCCATGTTGGACAGCATGGCTTTGCGGTGGTCGCTTTTTCTTCCTAAATGATTGAATTTCTTATTGTGTCTCATCTTGCTTAATCCTTATCTAATTTGTATTTGCTGACATTCATTCCGAACTCGAGGTTTCTGCTTCTGACCAGTTCGTCCAGTTCGGTAAGCGATTTCTTGCCGAAGTTGCGGAACTTGAGCAGGTCGGTTTTGTTGAAGGCGACAAGTTCTCCAAGCGTTTCAACCTCAGCGGCCTTCAGGCAGTTCAGGGCGCGGACGGAAAGGTCGAGGTCGACCAGTTTGGTCTTGAGGAGCTGCCGGATGTGGAGCGAGCCTTCGTCGAAGTCCTCGGTCACCGTTTTCTCTTCTGGGACGAGGTTGATGTTCTCGTCGGAGAAGAGCATGAAATGGTAGATGAGGATTTTGGCTGCCTCCTTCAGGGCTTCCTTTGGGGTGATGGATCCGTCGGTGTCAATCTCGATGACGAGTTTCTCGTAGTCGGTCTTTTGCTCGACGCGCCAGTTGTCAACCTTGTAGCTCACGTTCCTGATGGGAGTGTAGATTGAGTCGATGGCGATGGTGTCAACGGGTGCGCCTGCCACCTTGTTCTCTTCGGCGGGCACATAGCCTCTACCTTTATTGATAGTCAACTCGATATTGAGTTTCACTGAGGGTTCAAGGTTGCAGATGACCAGCTCGGGATTGAGGATTTGGAACGAGCAGAGGTACTTGTTGATGTCGCCGGCGCAGAATTGCTCTTGTCCCGTGATGGTGAACTTCACCTTTTCTTGGGTTTCGGAGGCGACGAGCTGCTTGAGGCGGACTTGCTTGAAATTCAGCACCATGTCGGCCACGTCCTCAATGACGCCGTCGATGGAGGCGAACTCATGGCTGACGCCGTCGATGCGAATCGAAGTGATGGCAAAGCCTTCAAGCGAAGAAAGCAGTATTCTCCTGAGGGCGTTGCCGATAGTGATGCCGAAACCTGGTTCAAGAGGTCTGAACTCGAAGACGCCTTTGGTTTCGGTGCCTTCTACCATGATGACCTCATCCGGTTTTTGAAACGCTAATATTGCCATAATCGTATTGAATTTACCAGGTTAACAATCATCTATTACTTGGAGTACAACTCAACAATCAGTTGTTCGTTGATGTTTTCCGGAATCTCTTCGCGAGCCGGATAGTTGAGGAACTTGCCGCACATCATGTTGGCGTCCCATTCGAGCCATGCGAAGTTGCTTCCTTGACGGCCTTCGAGTGCATTGCCGACCACTTCGAGGCTCTTGGACTTTTCGCGTACGCCGACGATGTCGCCCACTTTCACCAGATAGGAGGGGATGTTGAGGACATTGCCGTTGACGACGATGTGGCGGTGGTTGACGAGTTGTCGGGCGGCGGCGCGGGTCGGGGCGATGCCGAGGCGATAGACCACGTTGTCGAGGCGCGATTCCATCAGCTGCATCAGCACGAGGCCGGTCACGCCTTCCTTGCGGCGGGCCAGTTCAAACGTCTTGCGGAATTGTCTTTCGAGCACTCCGTAGGTATATTTGGCTTTCTGCTTCTCCTGCAACTGGATGCCGTATTCAGACACTTTCTTCCTGCGCTTGGCGGCTCCGTGCATTCCTGGAGGATAGTTTCTCTTTTCAAAGTATTTGTCGGGACCAAAAATAGGTTCACCGAATTTGCGAGCGATTTTCGTCCTTGGACCAGTATATCTTGCCATAATTCAAATGTTTAATTGTTCAACATTACACTCTTCTACGTTTTGGAGGACGGCAACCGTTGTGTGGCAGCGGGGTCACGTCGATGATTTCGGTCACCTCAACGCCCATCGAATGGATGGTGCGAATGGCGGATTCGCGTCCTGCACCGGGTCCTTTGACATAAACTTTCACTTTGCGTAATCCCAAGTCGTATGCGGTCTTGGTGCATTCCTCGGCTGCCATTTGTGCTGCATCCTGCCGATGCCCAAGAAATGACTTGTCCTTCGTTGTTGGTCAAAGAAATGATGATGTTATTGAAAGAGGCCTTCACGAACGCCATGCCCGTGGCTTCAATCCTAACAACACGTTTCTTGGTCGATTTTGTGGTCTTTGCCATTTTTGTCTTCGTGTTTTTTTAGTTATAGGTAATCCTGCCACACGTCAATTACTTGGTGGCCTTCTTCTTGTTGGCGACAGTCTTCTTGCGTCCCTTGCGGGTGCGTGCGTTGTTCTTCGTGCTCTGTCCGCGGACGGGCAGGCCGGCACGGTGACGGACACCTCTGTAGCAACCGATGTCCATCAAACGCTTAATGTTCATCTGAACTTCACCGCGTCGCCTTTACATTCCCGTCCAGGACCTCAGGCGCAGCGTCCGGTTCTTCGTTGAGGGCTTCGAGCATACGCTCCCTCCCGAACATTTCACCGGCCTTGTTGCTCGGGATATCTACACCAGCGATTCTTGCCATAGTATCTTTTGCTTAAGTTTAATAATTTCGATAAAGATCAACCCTGACGCTGATTTTCCTTGGGGTTTTTCTTGTTGATGACGTACACTCTGCCTTTGCGCTTCACGATGATGCAGTCGGCAGATCTCTTCTTTACGGATGCTTGAACTTTCATCTCAATGTTGGTTTAAAATTGTTCTAACTCTTGTATCTGAACGTGATACGGCCTTTTGTCAGATCATAAGGAGACATTTCCAGCTTGACTTTGTCGCCAGGCAGGATTTTGATGTAATGCATTCGCATCTTTCCTGATATGGTGGCGATGATGACAAGGCCGTTTTCCAGCTCAACGCGGAACATGGCGTTGCCCAGTGCCTCAACCACCGTGCCTTCTTGTTCTATCGACAATTGCTTTACCATATTTTCTTTCTTTCAAATACTATTTTGTTGTTACTCACATCAGTCCCTTGGCATTCTGAATCCGATTGGCTTCGCCGAAGCTTGGGATTTTCGGGCTGCAAAAGTACAAATTCTTTTCCAATTGCAGGATGTTTTTGTCAAATTATTTCATCTCTGCCCGATTGCCGCGTTTCGGCCCGCCTTTCCTCGGCGAACCTTGGGAGTTGTTTTTCCGAAGGTCCGCCGAAGTCGATTGGCTCTTTGCGAAAGGCAAAGGACTGTATCTGTCGTTTACATTCTGCCGACCCGTCCCTTGATTCGTCCGGTCTTGGTAAGGCCATCGTAGTGGTGCATCAGCAGGTGGCTCTCAATTTGCTGGAGCGTGTCGAGCACCACACCGACGAGGATCAGCAACGACGTTCCTCCATAGAAATGGGCAAACGCCGATGTGACACCCATCAGGGAAACGAGGGCGGGCATGATGGCGACGATGGCGAGGAAGATGGCGCCCGGAAGGGTGATTCTCGACATGATGGTGTCGAGATACTCTGCCGTTTTCTTGCCGGGTTTCACGCCCGGGATGAAGCCGCCGTTCTTCTTGATGTCCTCGGCCATCTGGTTGGTGTTCATCGTGACTGCGGTATAGAAATAGGTGAAAGCCACGATCATGAGGAAGAACGCGAAGTTGTACCAGAAGCCGTTGATGTTGGTGAATGCGGCTATGAAGCCCGACAGTTCTTCGGTTTGCCTGAAGCCTGCAACGGTGATGGGCAGGAACATGATGGCTTGGGCGAAGATGATGGGCATGACGCCAGCGGCATTCACTTTCAGCGGGATGTATTGGCGGACGCCACCATACTGGCGGTTGCCGACAACACGCTTGGCATACTGTACCGGAATCTTGCGCGTGCCTTGCACGAGGGCGATGGTGCCCACCATGACGAAGAACAGCACAATCAGCTCGATGACGAGCACCAGCAGGCCGGTTCCGCCTTGGGCGAAGCGTGCGGCGCATTCGCCGACGAAGGCACCGGGCAGGCGGGCAATGATACCGATCATGATAATCAACGAGATGCCGTTGCCGATTCCCTTGTCGGTGATCTTCTCGCCCAGCCACATGACCAACAAGGTGCCAGCGATGAGGAGCACGACAGAGGAGAACCAGAAGAAGAACCCGGGGCTTGACACGTATGGGTCAAACGGAGTCACTGCCTCGTTGGGAAGCTGCACCAGCACGTTCTTGATGTAGCCCGGGGCCTGGATGGCCACGATGATTACGGTCAGGTAGCGCATGATCTGGTTCAGCTTCTTTCGACCGCTTTCACCTTCCTTTTGCATGCGTTGGAAGTAAGGCACTGCCATGCCGAGCAGCTGGATGATGATGGATGCGGTGATGTAGGGCATGATACCCAGGGCGAAGACGGAGGCGTTGCCGAAGGCTCCGCCGGAGAACATGTTGAGCAGTCCGAGGAGGCCTTGGGTGCTGCTGTCTTGCAAGGCCGACAGCTTGTTAGGGTCAATGCCTGGGATGACGACGAATGAGCCGAAGCGATAAATCAGGATGATGAGGATGGTGAACAAGATGCGCTTGCGCAGTTCCTCAATCTTGAAGATGTTCCTTATGGTTTCGATCAGTCTGTTCATTTCGTTTCGTATTTTTCGCACGTTCCGCCGGCGGCCTCGATCATTTCCTTGGCCTTGGCAGAATAGGCGTGGGCTTTAACATCCAATTTTGCAGTCAGTTGTCCCACTGCGAGGATCTTGACAAGTTCCTTGTTGTGGGTAACACCTTGTTCGACGAGCACTTCAGGGGTGATCACCGAAACGCCTTTGTCAGCAAGTTTCTGCAAAGTTAAGAGGTTAACCGGGCAATACTCGACGCGATTCATGTTCTTGAAACCGAACTTGGGGACCAAGCGGGCGAGAGGCATCTGGCCGCCTTGGAATCCAAGCTTGCGCTTGGCGCCAGAGCGCGACTTCGCTCCCTTGTGGCCGCGTGTAGAGGTGCCGCCCCTGCCCGAGCCTTGTCCACGGCCCAATCTTTTCTTTTCCTTTGTAGATCCTTTTGCTGGTTTGAGATTACTTAAATCCATGGTAAATGTAGATTTGATAAGTTCAACAATTAGATTTCTTCGATCTTCAGAAGGTGAGCGATTTTCTTCACCATGCCGGCGGTGCATGGGTTCTCCATGTCCACCTCGACGGTTTGGTGCATCCTTCTCAGACCGAGCGACCTCAACGTGTCTTTTTGGTCTTGTGGCCTTCCGATTCCACTTCTGACTTGTGTGATTCTTGCTTTCATCGTTCCAAAAGTTTTATCCGTTAAACACAGTATCCAAATCGACACCTCTCAATTGGGCGACCGTGTAGGCATCGCGCATCTTGGTGAGGGCTTCGAAGGTGGCCTTCACGACCGAGTGGGGGTTTGACGAGCCTTTCGACTTGGCCAGCACGTTTTTCACGCCGACGCTTTCGAGCACGGCGCGCATGGCACCGCCGGCGATGACGCCAGTACCGGGCGTGGCGGGCTGGATATAGACGTAGGCTCCGCTGTATTTGCCGTATTGCTCGTGGGGCAGTGTTCCGTTCAGCACGGGAATCTTGACCAAGTTCTTCTTGGCGTCGTCAACGCCTTTCTGGATGGCGGTGGTGGCTTCCTTGGCCTTTCCGAGGCCGTAGCCCACAACGCCGTTCTCGTTGCCGACGACGACAAGTGCTGCGAAAGTGAAGGTGCGTCCGCCCTTGGTCACCTTGGTGACGCGGTTGATGCTAACGAGGCGTTCCTTGAACTCGATTTCGCTAGACTTTACTCTTTTTACATTAACTTCTGCCATAACACTTTAGAATTTTAGTCCTCCATTGCGAGCTGCGTCGGCCAGCGACTTTACTCTACCATGATACAAATAACCGTTGCGGTCGAACACGACGGTGTCGATGCCGGCGGCCTTGGCTTTCTCGGCGATGAGTGCGCCCACCTTGGCGGCTTGCTCGACTTTCGTGATCTTTTCGTTTTCGATGCCGTTCTCGCGCGAACTGGCGGCAGCCAGGGTCTTGCCGACTTCGTCGTCAATCAGCTGCACATAGATTTGCTTGTTGCTTCTGAAGACTGACATGCGCGGGCGGGCAGCAGTGCCGGAAATCTTCCTCCTGATGCTCTTCTTGATGTATTGTCTTCTTTCTACTTTTGTTTTTGCCATTTTCTTACTGAGGTATTAATGATTATTTACCGGCGGACTTGCCTGCCTTGCGGCGCAGGACTTCGCCTTCGAACTTGATACCTTTACCCTTATAAGGTTCAGGCTCGCGCATCGAGCGGATCTTTGCGGCCACCTGACCAAGAAGTTGTTTGTCGTGTGAACGCATCTTCAAGATGGGGTTCTTACCTCTCTCGTTGATGGTTTCGATTTTGATCTCTTCGGGCATCTCCATGAAGATGTTGTGGGAGAAGCCGAGAGCCATTTCAAGGATTTGCCCCTTGGCCTCGGCCTTGTAGCCGACGCCGACAAATTCCTGCACTGTTTCGAAGCCTTCGCTGACGCCTTTGACCATGTTAGCGATGAGGGCGCGGTAGAGTCCGTGCTTGGAGCCTGCCTCGGCGACGGCCTCGTTCGGCTTCACTTGGATTTCTGCGCCTTCGACCTCGAGGATGACGTGGTCGTAGAACTTTTGCGAAAGCTCGCCCAATTTACCTTTGACTGTGATGACACCGTCCTTGATGTCCACTGTGGTGCCAGCCGGGATGGCGATAGGCATTTTACCAATTCTTGACATAATAACAATCTCCTATCCTATTTTAACTAACATAACAGAGAACTTCGCCGCCGATGTGGAGCTTGCGGGCTTCCTTGTCGGTCATCACACCTTGCGAGGTGGAGATGATGGCGATGCCGAGTCCGTTCATCACTCTCTGTAGGTTTTCATAGTCTGCATACCTTCTCAGGCCGGGGCGCGAAACGCGGTCGATGGCCGTGATGGCAGGCAGTTTGGTCACGGGATGGTATTTCAAGGCGATCTTGATCACCCTCTGTGACGGCTTCTCGCCCTCTTCGAACTTGTAGTTGAGGATATAGCCTTTCTCGAAGAGAATCTTGGTCATAGCCTTCTTGATGTTGGAAGCGGGGATTTCAACGATTCTGTGCTTAGCCTTGACAGCATTGCGGATGCGTGTCAGATAATCTGCTATAGGGTCTGTATTCATCTTTCTTCTGGTCTTAAATGTTTACCAACTAGCTTTCTTTACACCTGGGATCAAGCCTTTCAAGGCCATTTCACGGAAATCGATGCGCGAAATGCCGAACTGCCTCATGTAGCCTTTGGGCCTTCCGCTGAGCTTGCAGCGGTTGTGGAGCCTGATGGGGCACGAGTTCTTCGGAAGCTTTTGCAGGCCTTCGTAGTCGCCGGCGGCTTTCAGTGCGGCGCGCTTTTCGGCGTATTTCGCAACCATTTTTGCTCTTTTGCGCTCACGCGCTTTCATTGACTCTTTTGCCATGGTTCACTTTTTTTGATTTTTAACGCGCACGCGAGGCAAGGCGACGCAAACGAGGCGCTCGAGGAACTCATACATCCTGTCGCCGCGCAGCGTCACATGCACCCCGATGGGGTTGCCACGGCGCAGCTTGAAGTTGCTCACGTCGTGCTTTGAAATGGTGGGTACGGCTTTCTGGCCTGTGATGGCTGACATTTCCTCCACGCCGAAGTCAATCAGTTTCTTGTCGACCAATGCGGCGCCAATGCCCTGATTGAGTGAAATTTTCAAAAGCCGTGGAACCTGCATTATGCTCTTGTATTGGAACTCTTCCATCAATGCAGGCACGATTTCACTCTTGTACTGTACTCTGAGTCTGGGTTGATAGTTCATGATTACTTGATGATTTCGCCGGTTTTCTTTGAATAACGGGCCAGTTTGCCATTTTCGTCTTTCTTACGTCCAATGCGTGAGGGTGTGCCGTTCTTGTCGACAACCATCAGGTTGGAGATGTGGATGGGGGCCTCTTGCTTGATGATGCCGCCTTGAGGATGGTCGGCGTTGGGGCGGGTGTGCTTGGAGATGATCCTGACGCCTTCGACGATGGCTCTGTTGTTCTTCACGTCGACGCGCATCACTTTGCCCCTCTTGCCTTTGTCGTTGCCTGAGAGTACCAGGACTGTGTCGCCTTTCTTTACATGTAACTTGCTCATATTCGTTCAGTTTTTTGATTTCTAAATTACAGTACTTCTGGAGCGAGCGAAACTATCTTCATGAACTGCTTCTCGCGCAATTCTCTGGCCACGGGGCCGAAGATGCGGGTGCCGATGAGTTCGCCGGCCTGGTTGAGCAGGACGCATGCATTGTCATCAAAACGGATGTACGAGCCGTCCGAGCGGCGGCATTCCTTCTTGGTGCGGACTACGACTGCCTTCGAGACGGTGCCTTTCTTGACGTTGCCGCTCGGGATGGCGCTTTTCACGGTGACC
>ONVP01000099.1 GCA_900321315.1 uncultured Bacteroidales bacterium | reverse complement strand
TGGTGTGCATCGATTTACTCAAGCCGAGCAAAAAGAACAGGAGATGGTTACTGCAGAACGTGAAAAAAGGACAAAGGTTTATAACGAGACTCTGCTGGCCTTAGAAAATGAGAAAACGGCAAGGACACAACAACGTACCAAGCGCGATAAAGATTTGAAGGCTGCCGATGCTGAGTATAACGCAGCAATACGAGATTTGCAGAGCCAATTCGATACTTTCCGTCAAAAACAAACAGAGGGGAAAGCTACCAAGAAAAAAGATATTGACGAGCGCAGACAAATGATGGAACGTCAAGAACGTGAGGAACTGAAAGGTAAGGGAGCAGACACCAATGCCATAGAGTTGTGTCGTCGCGACATCGCCATGTTGCAAGAGATTCTGAATAAGATTGCCAGTCAGCGTCACTATGTCATAGAGTATTGCAAGGATGAAAAGGAACTATTCTCGCATGAGGCAGAGTTCCGGGAGGAGAAACGGCAATTGGAAACTAAAGATGTGCAAGCCAGGCAATCATACGAGGACAAGCGGAAACGTTATGAAGCGGAATTGTTGGACAATAAAGGACTATTGAAATCAAAAAAAGAGGCACTTTCTACAATAACAGACGGCTTGAAGCAATATGAACAGCTTTGTCAAGTTGAAAACATTCTACCAGAGTCGTTTCTGGAGGATGACACCCGTTCACAGTCCTCGATGTCTTGCTCTGATTTGGTGGTGCAAATGCGCGGTGTCATCAACAAAAAACGGCAGAAATCTGATGAGTTGAAACGGGCAATCAACTCGTTCAACACACATTTCGGAATCAACAACACTTTCCATTTTATCACGCCACAATATGATGAGGATTACTTGACTTTTGCCTTGAATCTTCAGGAGTTTATTGAGAATGATAAGATTGAGGATTATCGGGTGCGTGTTAGCGAACACTACAACACCATTCTTCGCAGTGTGTCGCGCGAGGTGGGTATGTTGATGAACCATTCAGCTGAAATTAAGGGAATTATCAATGATGTAAACCGTGATTTTCAGGAACGAAATTTTGCAGGTGTCATCCGTAGCATCGAATTGAAAGCAGAGGAATCGTCCGATAAGATGATGCTTTTGCTTCGTTCCATTCGCGATTTCACGGAAGAGAACTCGCTTGCCATCGGTGAACTGAATCTGTTCTCTGGTAGTGATCGAGATAAGGTGAACGAAAAAGTGGTGGACTATTTGAAGAAATTTATGAAGCAATTGCAGAAAGAGCCTTCACGAACCGAACTGACGCTCTCCGACACATTCCGTCTACAATTTCGTGTGCAGGAGAACGACAACAATACTGGATGGGTGGAACGTATTAATAATGTGGGTTCCGACGGTACAGATGTGTTGGTAAAGGCGATGGTCAACATTATGCTGATCAATGTGTTTAAGACGAGAGCGTCGCGTAAGAATGGCGATTTCATCATCCATTGTATGATGGATGAAATAGGCAAGTTGCACCCCAGTAATGTGAGCGGCATCCTGCAATTTGCGAATGTACGCAATATCTATCTCGTCAACAGTTCGCCAATGGGTTATAACGCGGATCTATACAAGTACAATTATCTGCTGACCAAGGACAGCAGGTCGCAGACGCACATCAAGCGTCTGATGACCATCAATGCGTGATGCAATTATCAAAAACACTAATCACAACACTCCATCGGCTGATGGCTGGAGAGTCTGTGGCAGCCAGCTCGCTTCGCAAAGACATAGCGGAAACTTTATTGGCGGAAGGGTTGTTGACTGTCCAAACGCATGGCAGTCGTCGAACCTATTGTGCCATCAGCACTTCAGCCTTAAAAGTATTTTTGGAGTCACATTACGAGGAACTTCGTGGTTTTGAAAACTCAGAAGTTTTGATAGAAAAGGCTGGTCTAACCCGTTCGGAACAGGCAGCAGAAACAGGCAATTCAAAACTTGTCAAAGTGCGCTCTTGTCCAGGTTTCCCAGTGAATGCATACGAACCCATTGTATGTTCTTTGCATGGTCGTGAGTTGATAGTTAATCCTATCGAAGGAAGCTTTATATTCATTACTGATTGGGAAAACTTTATCGTCCCCAGGGACGTCATTGTTGTGGGTATTGAAAACATGGAAAACTTCCGTATGATTCACCATCAACGTAAGTTTTTTGAATCAGAAATTGGCAGTCAACGGCTTTTATTCGTTTCTCGTTATCCACAATCCACAGACCTCCGTTCATGGCTTCAGAACATCCCCAATCGGTATATTCATTTCGGTGATTTTGACTTGGCTGGCATACACATCTTCCTGACAGAATTCCATAAATATCTTGGCGACCGCTCTTCATACCTAATCCCCTCTGACATTGAACAACGGCTGAAACATGGTTCTTCTACACGATACAATGCTCAATACGCCAAATTCCACACACTTCAAGGCGAGAATTGTTTGCAAGCACTAATTGATTTGATTAACAAGTATCGTCGTTGTTATGATCAAGAAGGGTATATACCCATGAAGAATGAAAATAAGTTACAATAATGAACAATCTTTTTTCGCTATTTTTGTCCCCGAAAAACATAAGACAATGAAACGCACAAACCTATTGGCAGCCCTATTATTGCTGCCCCTCTTCCTAAGCGCCCAAAGCGCCAACGACTACACTCAATACGTGAACCCTTTCATCGGGACACAAACCGACGAGACAGGTGCTCTCAGTGGCAGCACTTTCCTCGGCGCGACGATGCCGCAGGGTATGGTGCAACTGAGTCCCGAGACGGAGCAAATGGTGACTTGGGACCCTTGCTCGGGCTACGACTACAACAAGGACATCATCTACGGATTCACCCACACCCACCTCAGCGGGACGGGTTGCACCGACCTTATCGACGTGAGCCTGATGCCTCTTTGTGCAGCCGTGACACCCGAACAACTGAATGCCGCCGACTTTGGCCAGCATTACAGCCACGATAAGGAATCGGCGCGACCGGGGTATTATCAAGTGCTGCTGCAAGAAAGTGGCGTGAATGTGGAACTTTCGTCCACCGTCCGCACGGGCATCCATCGTTATACTTTTCCAAAAGGACAGCCGCAAACCGTGGTGCTCGACCTCGACCGTGGCACTTTCCGTGGCGAGGCGTATTATTCCAAACGCCGCTCGTATGACATCATCCAAGCCCAAATTCGCCTTGTCGATGACTATACCATCGAGGGCTATCGTGTCATCACGGGCTGGGCAAAAATGAGAAAGGTGTATTTCCGCGCCGAGTTCTCAAAGCCGTTCAACCAACATTTGCTGATGAACGGCGGCCTCAACGTTGGCAACAGCGATGTGGTGAACGGTCGTACGCTTCGGGCAGCCTTGAGTTTTGACCCTACTGATGGTCAGGAACTTACGGTGAAAGTGGCCATCTCGCCCGTGGATAATGAAGGCGCAAGGAAAAACATGTTGGCCGAAGCCCAAAGTTGGAACTTCGACGAATATGTTCAAGCCGCCCACGACGCTTGGCAGCGCGAATTGAGCCGCATCGACATTGAAGGCTCCGACGAGCAAAAGACCATCTTCTACACGGGTCTTTATCACGTTTTGATGCAACCCAACACCATGAGCGACGTGGATGGCCGCTACATGACCACCAACTTCGAAATCAAGCAGATGCCGAAGGGACAAACGTATCACAGCACGTTCAGCCTGTGGGACACCTTCCGTGCCGCGCATCCGCTTTACACGCTCATTGCGCCCGACATCGCCGCGCAGTTTGTGAGAGATATGGTTTTGCACCATAAAACCTACGGCTACCTGCCCATTTGGGACCTCTGGGGACAGGATAACTATTGTATGATTGGCAACCACGCCATCCCCGTGCTCGCCGATGCTATTCTCGCCGAGATTCCCGGCATTGATGTCGAAGAAGCCTATCAAGCCATGGTAGAAAGCAGCACGAGAAGCCACTACAACTCGCCTTTCGAGATTTGGGAAAAGTACGGCTATCTGCCGCAAACCCTTCAGGACATCAGCGTTAGCATCACCATGGAGCAGAGTTTCGACGACGCTTGCGTGGCGGCCGTGGCCAAGAAACTCGGGAAAATGGACGACTACGAGCGTTTCCACCGCCGCAGCATGTTCTACAAAAACCTCTTCGACCCCGAAACAGGCTTTTTCCGTCCAAAAGACGAAAACGGCAATTGGCTCGACAGCTTCGACCCGCTTTCCTACGAAGAGCCTTGTTTCGTTGAAGGCAACGCTTGGCAGTACATGTGGTTCGTGCCGCACGACCCGCAAGGACTTATCAACCTCTTTGGCGGCACGAAAGGCTTCTTGAAGAAACTCGACGAGAACTTCAGCCTTACTGCCACCTCCGGCGAGGTGAACGGCAACGCCAGCGGCTTCATCGGGCAGTACGCCCACGGCAACGAACCCAGCCACCACACCGTGTATCTCTACAATTTTGCAGGCAAGCCTGAACGTACACAAGAATTGGTGGAGCAGGTGCGAAGCGAGTTCTACCGCGCCACGCCCTGCGGCTATGCCGGCAACGACGACTGTGGCCAAATGTCGGCTTGGTACATCTTTTCAGCCCTCGGCTTCTATCCTTTCCATGCAGGTTCAGCGGAGTATGTCATCGGGACACCCTTGTTCACCAAGGCGACTTTGCACCTCGAAAACGGAAAAGATTTCGTCATCACCGCGCCCAACAAGACACCTGAAAAGATTCACGTCAAGAGCGTGAAATTGAACGGAAAACCTTTGAAAGACTTCACTCTCACCCATCAGCAAATCATGGCGGGCGGGACGTTGGAGTTTAGGATGAAATAAACCGATAATCGCATTAGGATATGAGAAACTGGCTGATTTTACTTCTGACCCTTTGCTGTCTGACGGCTTGCCAACAGAAGCCGATCCGCATCTGCGCCTCCGATAACGAAACGGCAATGCAACTGAAAACGCTGTTGGAACAGGGCGGTTGCCGGACAAAGTTTGGCGGTCGCGACACGGGGCGCACCATCTATTTTGGCCTTCCGCCCGTGCTGCAAGAGCAGTACCAACCGCTTGTCGATAGCCTCTGCGACGACGGCTATTTGATTGTTGGCGATGGCCGCGACCTGGTGCTTCACGGCAAGGGCGAAAAAGGCACGTTGTACGCCATGTATGCTTTTCTTGAGATGATGGGCTACCGCCTTTATACGCCTGATGCGATGGTGGTGCCCGATGTGAGCCAGATGGAACTGCCGGTATGCCGCAAGTTGAGCAACCCCGCCTTCCGCTATCGTGAAGTGGCCTACTATTATCCCAACCACAGCCAACTGTATGCCGATTGGCATCACCTGCACTCGAAGGCCGACCGCGACAGCCTTTTCGGAATGTTCGTGCACACTTTTGGCAGGTTGTTGCCGCCGTCGGAGTATTACGACGCGCATCCCGAATGGTATTCCTTGAACAGCGGTCGCCGCATGCGCGATGGCCAGCTGTGCCTCAGCAATCCCGATGTGTTTGAGGAACTTTGCCGCCGCCTCTCCGATGCCATGGCGCAACGGCCTGAAGCGCAAATCTGGTCGGTGTCGCCCAACGACAACTACAACGTCTGCGAGTGTGCCGAATGCCGCCATTTGGATAGCCTCTACGGAGGCCATTCCGGCACGCTGATGTGGTTCGTCGGCAAGGTGGCGCGCCGTTTCCCCGACAAGACCATCTCCACCTTGGCCTACCAATACACAAGGCAGGCCCCGCTTGCCACCGCTTCACGCCCGCCTACGCTTCCCGACAACCTTCAGGTGATGCTTTGCCCTATCGAAGCGGGGCGCGAACTGCCCATAGCCACATCTCCGAAGGAGGCTTCTTTCCGCAAGGACATGGAAGACTGGCACCAACTCACCGACAATATCTTTTTGTGGGATTATGTGGTCCAGTTCCGCAATTTCTGGGACCCGTTCCCCAACCTTCATGTGTTGCAGCCCAACCTCCAGTTTTTCCGCGATAACGGCGCACGGATGATGTTTGAGCAAGGCACCGGCCCCCAGAATGTCAGTTCGTGGATGGACATCCGTTGCTATCTGATTGCCAAACTTTTGTGGAATCCTGATGCCGACATCGAAGCGATTATGGAGGACTTTTTCCAAGGTTATTACGGCGAGGCTGGAAAGTACGTCAAGGCGATTGTGAACACAATGACCTGTGCCGTGGTCGATGGCGGCGAGCGCCTCAACATTTACGGATACCCTGTGGATGCTGTCGAGACCTACCTCCAGCCGAGACTGTTGCAGCAATACGACAGTCTGATGGCGCAAGCCTACGCCGTGGCCGACAGCGCAGTGCGCGAAAGGCTGCGTTTCTTCCAGTTGGCACTCGACTTCGCCCATGTCGAATTGCAGGCTGCAGGTTTGATGCCCACCACGGAAGAGTCGCTGAGGGCTTTGGCCGACGACATGACCAAGGACATGGAGCGCTATGGCGTCATTATGATGATGGAAATGGGCATCAAGCCGCGCAAATACTACGACAACCTCTGCCATTATGCCGACAAGGCCTTTTATGCTGGTCCGCGTCATGCTGTCAGCCTGCGCCAACCCGCCACGGCACCTTACGCCACAGGAAGACTCGACGATGGACGAGTCGGCATTCTCGATTACCGTTATGACTGGTTGGGCTTCTGGGGCGACACCCTCGATGCGACGATGGCGTTGGGCGAAACCGAGACCTTCAGCAGTGTCAGCCTCGACTTCTATTTCTATCCCCTTTCGTGGATTTTCTTGCCGCAACGTGTGGCTTTTTACGTTTCAGACGACATGAAGACATGGCAGCAAGTCGGCGAGGAGTTTCCGGAAAGTCCCGAAATCTTGGCTACGCCATCCATTCACAACGTCACTTTCACGGCAGACAATCCACTAAAAGCCAAATACTTGCGCGTTGTGGCGGAGCCGCTTCCCGAAATCCCGTCGTGGCACAGGGCAGCCGGCTCAAAACCTTGGATTTTCACGGACGAGATTTTCGTGAAGTGACCACGTTTGTTTATTTCTTCACAAACTCCACGCGGCGGTTTTTGGCGCGGCCTTCAGCTGTGTCGTTGGGTGCGATGGGTTCGTGCGAGCCTTTGCCCACGGGCGTGAGGCGCGATTGGGCAATGCCCTGTTTCACAAGGGCGTTCACGATGGCTTCGGCTCTTTGTTGGCTCAGCGGGTCGTTCACGGCATCGGAGCCGGTGTTGTCGCAATGGCCTTGAACCTCAAATTCCAGTTCGGGGTGCTCTTGCATCAGTTTGGCCACGCGGTTGATTTCGATGATGGATTCCGGCTTCAGGTCGGCTTTGCCCGTCTCGAAAGTGATGGCGTAGGTCACAATCTTGCCGTCGGTGGTGAGGCGGTCGTAGAGCGGCACGGCGCCTTGGGCGATGCGCACATTGCTCAACCCCGTGTAGCGGTAGAACGCTCCACTGGCGAAAAAGAGGTATCCTGGAGCTTTCATGGCTGGCACATTGATCATGCGCACGCCGTTCACGTAGCCCTTGAAAGCCCGCTGGTTGAACGAGAAAGCGAAGTGGTTCCACTCGCCGGCAACTATCGGGTTGTCCTTTTCCTGATAGTCGCTATTGCCCGAGTTCAGCCCCAGCATCTTCTCTCCACTCGACTGGTTGCTCCCATCCGGTTTCAGCAGGCTCCACGAGAGGTTGCACGAGCCGTCTTCCCTGTACCAGAAGCGCACATAGCTCGATGCGTT
>ONVP01000164.1 GCA_900321315.1 uncultured Bacteroidales bacterium | reverse complement strand
GTTCGTCAATTGGGACCTCGGCGGCCCCTTCTGGGACTGGAACAACCCGACCGTGCGCAAGACCTATGCCAACTCGCCGCACCTCTTCGTCGATAAATGGACCGCGCCCATCCTCGTCATCCACGGCGGCTTGGACTATCGCATCTGCTTCACGCAAGGAATGCAGGCCTACAACGCCGCCATCCTGCGCGGTATTCCTGCCGAGTTCCTCTATTTCCCCGACGAGAACCACTGGGTTTTGAAACCGCAGAACGGCGTTTTGTGGCAGCGGAGGTTCTATAATTGGTTGGATAAATACTTGAAATGAAAACCTGAAATAATCTCGGTTTCCCGAAAGTTGAGACGTGGCCTGCCACGTCTCAACTATTTTTTCTCATCCAACAATTGTGGCATAGGTTGTTGCGCTGGAAGATGCCTTATCAATTCTTCTGTATTAATTGGCTTTCTTCGCACCTCCTTCTTCCCTTTTCTATACAGGACAATTTCCGTATTAGGATACCATCCCAGTATCTTATCTTTTTCCTCATCAGAAATCTTACCTTCTACATACAAGTATTTGATTTTTTTTGTTTTCATCCATTCTGGAAAGACGACTTCATCGTCAAAATACAGCGTTAAGGAAGGTATAGAATCCAGTTTATTCAATACGGCTGGCACTTCCTTGACCTTCATCTCCAACCCAGAATAGGACATTTGTTTTTTCACACTCTCTACAACAAGCGAATCGTCTTGCTTTTTCACCATCCATCCGATTTTTGGCGTAAGAGCATAATTCTCACGATCTTGTTCAAGTCCAAAGAAACCTCCCCATAATTCGATCATCGTTTCCACTTTCGATCCGTCTTCTAACACTTCGATGAAGCGTACATCAGCTTTCGATATTTCATCAGGCAAGTTGGAATCGCGAGTCAAAGTCTTCAAATCGAAGCGTTTGCCGTCCTTGTCGTAAGGGAAAAACTTCACAATCCAGCCATCGATGATATTGGGCGCACCATATTTTTTCTGCGTGTGCCACTTGAACATCTTTCGCCAAAACTTAACATCCTTCTTCCCTTTCGAAGCATCGATGATTTTTTTCAGAATGGGTTGTAACTCATCAATCCACCAGGCCAAATCATAGGAACGCAACTGCATTGTCTTGTCATACACCTTTTGCCAGTCTTCGGGCGTTCCCAACAAAGTCACCTCGGGAATGCCGCAAACGGCATATACAACCACAAACTCAAAATAAGCTTTCGTTGTTTCCATCAAGGTGATTTCGGAAGCAATTTGCTCATACTGCGTGGTGGTCGAAAAGTCGGCGATCATCGTCTCGGCAATCGTCCCTTTGGTGTTTTCACGAATCTCTTCTGCAAACCGTGGAATCAGCACATCCCATCGTGCCGAATCAAGCGGCTTTTCGCTCTCTACCACCAGCGACATTTTGCCCGAGAAATCAACCATTTTGTCACGATACTTTTCTGGATTTGCATTGATATGGTGCGAAAAACCTTGTGCAATCAGCATCCAAACCATATCGGGCGAAAGCACGAACGGGCGATGATTGGCGTAGGCTTCGTACATCCCGTAGAAAAAAGAATGGAAACCATAACTAACGAGTCTTTCGGCATCTACATTAACAGATAAAACATTGGAATCGTATGTAGTATTCATTCTCTCCATTACGGAAAGATAAAGTTGCGCGTCCTCGAGAACCAGATTCTCGGCAATCCTGTTCGTCGAACTAACAGGCAACAATTCTTTCGGTTTCGAGAGTTCCTCAATTTTGATGGTCACCTGTGCCGACACAGTAATGGAAGTGGCCAGCAACGACAGCGTAAACAGAAAGCGTAGATGTCTTTTCATGGCATTTAGTTTTGTTTTACGCTGCAAAAATAATGATTAAAACAGAAAAATCAATATTTAAATCAAGAGTTTTCCGTATTTAATCATTTTTTATCCCATCCGTTGCCGCACCACCTCAAAACAAACCACCCCCGTGGCCACAGAAACATTCAATGAATCAATGTCGCCGGGCATGGGAATCATCAACAAGCCGTCCAAGCGGGGGATGTAGGCGGGACTAATGCCGTCTTCCTCGGAACCTAACACCACGCAAAGCGGGCCGGTGAGGTCGGCTTTCCAAAGGCTTTCCTTGACTTTCTCAGTAAAACCTACCAAACGTAAACCACTGGCTTTCAGGAAGTCGATGACATCTTTCATATTCTCCACACGGCATACATTAATTAAGGAAAGCGCCCCCGCCGAGGTCTTCATCGCGTCGCCGTTGATGAGCGCTGAGCCACGATTGGGAATGACGATAGCATCCACGCCGGCGGCGTAGGCTGTGCGGGCGATGGCGCCGAAGTTGCGCACGTCGGTCACGCGGTCGAGCATGAGGATGAAGGGGTCGCGGCCCTCCTCGAAGACGGCGGAAACCACGTTTTCCAAAGGCTGGTACTCAATCGGGCAGATGAAAGCCACCACGCCTTGGTGGTTCTTGCGCGTCAGGCGGTTCATCTTCTCGATGGGCACAAACTGCACCGGCACGCCCTTGGCGCGGCAGGTGTTGGCAATCTCCGAAATTTCGGGCGAGCGCGTACCGCCTTGAATATAAACCTTCTCGATTTCCTTCTGCGAGCGTATCAGCTCCAAAACGGGATGAATCCCGAAAATCATATTGTTCCTGTAGTTGTCTTCCATAGCTTCAAATTTTGCGCAAAAATAGGAATAATGTTGATTAGTTATTGTTGAATTATGTAATTTTGCATCATCAAAACTTCATGCCATGAAAGCACTGAAAACCATCATTTCGGTTGCGGTTCTGTTTTGGGGATTGCAACTGAACGCACAAAACACCTCTCCCGAACCCGTTTCGGGCAAGGCTGTGGTGAAGGACTACATCGCCAAGAACCTCGTCTATCCCGAGGCCGACCTTGAGCAAGGCAACGGCGGCAAAGTCGTTGTCGGCCTGCACATTGACAAGGATGGCATCGGCAGCAACTACACCGTGAAATCCACGTTTAGCGAGGCCGCCGCACCCATCGCGCTCAACTTGGTGAAGACCATCCTTTGGACACCCGCCTTGCGCAACGGCATCCCTACCGAATGTGTGCATGAATACGAAATCGACTTCAACGCCAAGAGCTACAAGCGCCATTGGAAAAAACGCCAGCGCATCGTCCCGCCTTTGACTTTGGAGGCCGACACCTCAAACCAAGTGTTTGAATACAAGCAACTTGACGAAGTGGCCCGACCCTACTTCGCCAACGGAGGCAACATCGCCAACTACATCTATTCGAACCTGAAATATCCCGCCGAGGCCAAGGAAAGAGAAATCCAAGGCACGGTGCGACTGAGTTTCACCATCGAGAAAGACGGCAGCATCGCCAACATCTTCGTTGTCAATTCGGTGGGCGGTGGCTGCGACAACGAAGCCATTCGCCTGATGCAAGAGACCGTTTGGCTGCCCGCCGAGCGCCACGGCAAATACGTCCGCAGCCGCAACATGCAGGACATCACCTTCAACATCGGGAACCGCAATTTTCAGGACGGAAACAGTTATTGAGGTATGAGGTTGGAGGTATTGAGGTATGAGGTAGGAAGTATGAGGTATTGAGGTAGGATTTTTTGTTGGGATGCAACGCTTGCGTCCGAAATGCAAAGCATTCAACGAAGTTAAATCTTAAAATCTGAAATCTTAAATTTGAAATCTTAAATCATTAAATCCCAAATTATTACACAATGAAAAAAGTTTTATTATCAGTTCTGGCTCTCATGTTAGCCATCGTTTCATTCGCGCAAGACGAGCAACCGCAAGGCTGGTCGCACAAAGGCAATTTCGGTCTGAATTTTGGCCAAAGTTCTTACACCAACTGGGCGGCAGGCGGACAGAACGCCATAAGCGGACAAGGCATTTTCAACTATGGAATCTTTTACCTGAAAGGCAACCTCAAGTGGGACAACACCTTGAATACCGCCTTGGGCTACAGCATTTACGACTTCAAGAAGAAGCCCATCAAGATTGACGACAAGATTGAGTTCACCTCGTTAGTCGGCCTGAAAGCCACTGAGCACCTCAACTACAGCGCGGAATTGGCTTTCCGCTCGCAATTTGCCAAAGGCTACAAGTACGACGAAGACTCGACGACCTACATTTCCAAGTTCCTCGCGCCGGCCTACATCAGCTTGGGTCTTGGTATCGAGTGGGTGCCAAACAAGCATTTCTCGCTCTACTTCTCGCCCGTCACGGGCCGCGTGACCATCGTCAATGACGATTATTTGGCTTCCATCGGTGCCTTCGGCGTGAATGCCCTCGATGCCAACGACACCACCGTCCACGCCAAAAGCGAGAAAGTGCGCTTCGAGTTTGGTGCCCGCGCCGTGGCCAAGTTCCAATATCCCATCGCCGAGAACATCGATTTCAACTCCAAACTCGAGCTATTCTCCAACTACCTCAACCACCCCGAGCGCATCGACGTGGACTGGCAGAACATGTTCGTGATGAAAGTCAATAGCTGGCTCAACTGCAACTTATCCACGCACTTGATATACGACTACGACATCCCGTTCTACGACGAGGCCGGTGCCCGAATCGAAGGCTCCAAGGTGCAGTTCAAGGAGATTTTGGCCATCGGATTCATGATTAATCTGAAATAAACATGCTGAAAATCGGCATTTTGTCTGACACGCATTGCACCCTTATTCCACAGCTTTTCGACTTTTTCAAGGACGTTGACGAGTTGTGGCACGCGGGCGACATTGGCAACATGGCGACGGCTTTGGCCTTGTCGCATTTCAAGCCGCTCAGGGCCGTGCATGGTAACATCGATGACCATGTCGTGCGGATGCAATATCCCGAGGATTTGTTTTTCCATGTGGAGGACGTGGACGTTTACATGACCCACATCGGCGGCTATCCAGGACACTACATGCCCGAAGTGAGGCACATCTTGCAGGAAAAGAAACCCGACCTATACATCTGCGGGCACTCGCATATATTAAAGGTGATATACGACAAGCAGCTCGACCTGCTCAACATCAACCCAGGTGCGGCGGGCAACTCCGGTTTCCACAAGAAAATCACCTTCATCCGCATGACGATTGACGGGAAGCAGTTCAAGGACACGGAAATCTTCGAAATCGACCGTCACCGCCTCATTTGAAACAACAAAGCCGACCCCAAAATGGAGCCGGCTTTTTTCGTTCCTTTTTCCGTTTTTAACGAATGCGGTCGGTGGAACGCACCTTCTTGATATCTTT
>ONVP01000098.1 GCA_900321315.1 uncultured Bacteroidales bacterium | reverse complement strand
CGCCCTTGCCGTAGCTCCATTGCGTGATGTAGTCGCGGTCGAGGCCCTTGGTTTGGTTGCTTTCGTCGCGGGTCAGCACGGGTTTGCCGCGCGTGGTTTCCTTGCCAAACTCATAGTTTCCGTAAAGCGTTGTGGAACAGGTCAGTGCGCCAATGATGGCGGCCACGGCCAATCCAGTGGAGGCCTTGAAGAAATGCCCCAACTTCTTGTTTTTGATGTCGCTGATGAGTTCCGCGATGACCAAAATAATGATAATCAACGCCAAATAGTAGGTGATTTGTATGTGTCCGGTTCGAATCTCAAATGCCATGGCGAATGCGGTTAAGACGCTGCCCCACAGGTATTTGCCTTTGTATGCCAGCAGTACGCCTGCAATGACGGGTGCCATGTAGGCCATGGCCATGGCTTTGGCGTTGTGGCCTGCGCCGATGACGATGAACAGATACGACGTGAACCCGTATGCAATGCCTCCAATAAAGCTAATCCAAAAGCCGCAGTCGAGCACCAGTAGGAGTACGAAAAAGCCTAACATACAGATGAATACAGAGCCAATGGGGTGGGGGAAACCCAAAGTCAAGCCTTTGTAAATCGGGTTGGTGAGGCTGTCTGTGGGCTGGACCGAGATGTTCCATGCAGGCATACCGCCAAAAGGCTTGTTCGTCCATAGGGTCTGTTCGCCCGTAGCCTCGCGAAAGTCATTGATTTCCTTCGACATTCCGAGGTGCATCTCAATGTCGTGCTGCTTGATGCGCTTGCCTTCCAAAACTGGACTGAAATAAACAAGGGTAATGGCCGCAAAAGCGACGATGGCGGCCACGATGCTAAGGATGTTCTTGTTTTTCTGGAAAAAATTATTCTTCATGGTGTTGGTTTATTCAATTTCTTCAAAATCAGTGTATTCGCCTATGTTTGGGTCGATGTGTGGAGCGGCTTGGCTTTGTTCTTGCTTGGGTTGGGTTTCGCCCTGCGAGAATTGCTCCATCTGCTGTTGTAGCTTCTTCATCTTACGCCTGAATATCAGCTTGATAATCATGTTGAAAGCATAAAATATCAAGACGGAGATGAGTAATATTCTGAAAAAGGCTCCCATGTCTTATATATATAGGCTGCGAAATTACGACTTTTCCCTTTGCCGTGGCTGCTTTTTGTTCAAAATGTCGCGCCAAGCGGATTGGATGAAGCCTGTCCCGTAGCCGAAAAGCTGGACGTATGCCGCTGGTACTGAGAGCCATGCCACTTTCAAGTCCTTGTTTTTCAGCAAAGAATCAATGAAAACCATCAAGCAGTAGAGTAGGATGGGGACGAACCACAGCCAATGGCAGAAAATGCCCAATGCAACCAAAACGATGTTCCCGACCACGAAAGCGGCAGGCAGAAGGTGGACGAGCTTGAAGGTTTCGGGATATTTTTTCTTCAAAATGACACGCGCCTCGCCGGAATGCTTCACCTGCCTGAAAAACGAGCTGAATTTGACGCGCCTTTTGTGATAGACGAATGCCTCGGGGAACAGTCGGCAGCTGTATCCATTGGCGAAGATTCTGGTACTCAGGTCAATATCCTCGCCATAGCGCATGGGGGCAAAGCCGCCCAATGCCTCGTAAACACTCTTCTTGATGCCCAGATTGAAGCTGCGCGGATAGAACTTGTCCATCTTTTTCTTCCCGCCACGGATGCCGCCCGTGGTGAAAAACGAGGTCATCGAGTAGTTGATGGCCTTTTGGATGGGCGTGAACGACGGATGCGCCCTGTCGGGACCGCCGAAGGCGTCGCAAGGCTCGCGATAGAGTTCTTGTTGTATGATTTCCAAGTAGTTGTCAGGTACAATGACATCCGAATCCAAGATGATGAGATACTCGCCTTGGCTGCGTTCCGCACCGTAGTTGCGCGAAGGGCCGGGACCGCTGTTGGGCTTGAAATAGTAGTTCACGGGCAGTCGGTCGGCGTATTTTTGGCAGACCGCATCGCATTTCTCCGTGGAGCCATCTTCCACAACAACTACCTCAAAGTCCTTGAAAGTCTGATGGATAAGACTCTCCAAAAGCTCTTCGACTTCCTGCGGACGGTTGTAAACGGGTATGATGATTGAAAAGCGCATTTTCATTATTTTTTGCAAAGATAGGGATTCTTTGCGTATCTTTGCGCTATCAATCCCGATTAAATGAAGAAACTGATTTCCCTTTTCACAAAAATCTTCCCCCGCCAGTGGCTCATCAAGCTGAGCTATCTGTTCAGCCTTTTGGTGCGCCCGTTTTATATCGGAAACAAGGTGGAATGCCCCGTTTGCGGCAAGCATTTCCGGAAGTTTTTGCCCTACGGCTACGGCAAGGCGATGGATAACCGGCTGTGCCCCAAGTGTTTGTCGTTAGAGAGGCACCGATTGTTGTGGCTGTATCTGAAGGAGAAGACGGATTTCTTCACCGCGCCGCTGAAGGTCTTGCATTTCGCGCCCGAACAACCGTTTTTGAAGCGTTTCCGCGCCTTGAAAAACCTCGACTACACCACCGCCGACCTCGATTCGCCCATCGCCGACTTGCATCTTGACGTGACGGCCATCGACCAGCCGAGCGACACTTACGACGTGGTCATCTGCAACCATGTGCTGGAACACGTCAATGACGTGAATAAGGCCTTTTCGGAAATCAAGCGCATCCTGAAGCCGGGCGGCTGGGCGATTCTCCTCGTACCCATCAATCCTGACGTGGACACTTTTGAAGACCCCAGCGTCACCGACCCGAAGGAGCGCGAGCGCCTCTTTGGGCAATACGACCATGTGCGGCAGTTTGGTCGCGACTATGCCGAAGTGCTCCGCAAGGCAGGTTTCAATGTGGTGGAAGACAGGCTGTATTACGAGATTTCAGCCGGACAGCGCGAGCGGATACGGCTGGCGCGTAGGGGAGAGGAAATCATCTATCGCTGCGAAAAATAGTGTCATTAAAAATACCTCATGCCCTGAACCTTATCGGTTCTTCTGCTACCGTACCTGAAGTTGTAACGCAGGCTAATGTTGAACATCGGTTGATTGTAGTAGCCTAAAAGTTCCGTTTCGGTCACTATCCCCAAGTCTTCAGAGTAGGTGGTGTTGGCAGAGAGGCTCCTCAGCAGGTTTTGCACACCGACATTGACAAACAATCTGTTCTTGAAGAAGTTGCGGGAAGCGTTTACAGAAAGGGTCATATAATCGTTGGAGGTTCCGTTGAAGTCGGCCCCTGTATTCCAATAGTCAAGCTCGGCGGCAAGTTTCACCGTCTTTATCCTGTATGAAAGGTTGCAGTAAGCATAGCCGTTGATGGCGTGGCTTTTGGTGTAGGCGTTTGAAATGTCGATGTCGTCGAACAACAGACCGTCTCGAATGCTGAATTGGGTGTAGTAGAAACTCGAATAAAAGCTCACGCCTATTTTTTTTACCCTAAAGTCCGTGGACAAGTTGAGGCCGATGTTGGTTTGCTGGGCGATGTTTACGGGGTAGAGCAAACGGGTGAGCGGGTCAATCTGTATGGGAATGCTGGAAACTATGTCGGCTTGGTGTTTTACGAAAAGGCTAGGAGAGAAGTTCCAATTGTCTTTTGATATTTCATAGTTCAGGAATGCTGAATAATTGGGTGATGGCTTTAGGTTCGGGTTCCCCGTTGTCCATTGGTAATTGATGCTCTTGTCGATGAAGTCCTTCAATTGCTCGAAATCAGGGTATTCCCATGTATTCGCCAAAGTGAGGCTGATGCTATGCTCCCAATTGAAGGCGTAACGCGCTGTTGCCGAAGGGATGACTCTGAAGTAGTTTTTGTGTAACAACTGCTCGGCGTAGCTCTTCGTGTTTTCCGTGAAATAGAGGAATCTTCCTTCGATAGCCTTGTCCTCCAGACAAATGCCGCCGGTCAGGCGCCAATGCTCATTGAAGTAGGTGAGGTTCGACGATAGATAGTTATAGGCAGAATGGTGGTTGCTGTTCTGTGATTTTGGCAAAAGTAGTGCTTCGTTGGAATAGCGTTCCGTCAATGTCTTCCTGTTGAAATTCCCATCGAACACGTAATTGATGCTCCAATTGAGATTGTTAGCTAAGGGGGTGTTATAATAGGCAGTGAAATACAAGGTGGGCGTTTTCGACATTCTGATGTCGGAGCGTTCCGAGTAAAGACTGTCAGCAGTTGCGGTGCTATGGGAACTGTGCCTTTCGCTGTAGTCGCCGTATAGATGGTCGTTGTATGCCGACACATAAACCGAGGTGTTGAGATAATGGCTGCTGCTTTTCCTGAATTGTTGGTAGAAATTGACACCCAAACCGTAGTTGGGCGAGGAACGTTGGAAGTCTGAACCAAGAATACCGATTTGTGAGAATATTTCATTGGTCTCACTATGACGTTCCGTCATATTTCGCCTCATCCCTTTAGTGAACGAAGAATAGCTGTAGCTGGCGGCCACTGTGAGACGGGTGTATTCGTTGGGCGTGTAGATGAATCCCAAGCTGTTTCCCGAAACCCGATAATGGTTATCCGTTTCTTGCTCTTCCTCCACCATAATAGGATTTCCTGTCGCCCTGAAGTCTTTCCGCATGTTGTAGCCCCATGAATTGTCAGTGGTGTTAAAGCTTGAATTGGCAATCCAGATGAACTTCTTCCTCTTGTAATTGATATTGACGCTGTTTCGCGAGTCGTTGATTTCCTTAAAGTTGTATGTTGAAGGTTTGGTTGACAGTGAACCGCTAAATCCGTCGTCAGCGGGGCGTAATTTGATATTGACGATACCCCCGCGCCCATCGCCGCCTTTCATAACGGATGCCTCTATAAGCTCTACTTTTTCAATGCGGTCGATGGGGATGCTTTCCAACACAGGATAGAGCANNGGCCCGGCAAGGAGCGCAATATGTCGTAGATGCTATGCGCGGTGGCCTTTCGCGTTTCTTCGATTTTCACCACGGTACGGTCGAAACGACGTTCGACGGTGGGTGTGGTGTCTGCAATGACGACGGTTCCGAGCATGGTTGCTTTTGGTGAAAGAGCTATTTTCCCAAGATTGCGCCGAGTGCCTTGCCATTGATTTGCCGTAATTCGTATCGATTCCATGCCAAGATAGCTGAAAACGATGTAACAATTGTCTGAGCAGTCACACTTTAGTGCAAAACGCCCTCTGTCGTCGGTTAAAGTTCCTGCTGTCAATGAATCGTTGAGCGCGTATACCGCTATGTTGGCGAAGGGTAGGGCATCTTCGCTGTCTTTGGCAACGACTTTGCCCGAAATCTCCATGATGTTTTGGGCTAAAACCACCCGACTAATGATTAGACATGCGACTAATAAAAGGTTTCTTGGTTTCATAATTCGGTTCAATTTATTGAGTTGAATAAAGTAGAAAACTCCTCGCTTCCATTCCCAAATTCTTCCACTTTGTGGCATTCGCCGTTTTTCATATATGCAATTTGAGGATAAATGGACGATACTCTTTCATCCTTAAACAACCCTTGAAGGTCAACGCTGACCAATGGATTGTTAAGGAAAGAGGCGTATTGTCTCTTTAGAAGTTTCAGGTCATTGACGACAGTGAAGATGACCGCAATATCTTCACGTTTTTCCAATAGGTCAATGGTCATTGAGCTTGCATCTGAAATGCAACCTTGGCAACCTTCTCTAGGAAGGAAAATGATGGCCTTGATTTTTGTTAAATTAATGCTTTCGCCGTATGCCCCCGAATAATGCTGCTTGATTTTCTGGTTGAAAATACTGGCTTTTTCATCAGAGCTGCATGATGACATAAATACAAAAAAGACAAGGGAAATAATTGTTACGGATCTTGTGTTCATGGAAACTCTAATTTATAAATATCAAAATAAAGAGAGTCGCTGTTGCGGTTGTATGCGTTCTTGTTGATGAAATACAATTTGTCATTGCATACGAAGGAGGGACAAAGGTGTATTGAATCTAATTCGATTTCCACCTTGTTCTCGAAGCTCTCGTCGGAGACAATCATTGACAACTGTGTGGTTGAAGCTCCTGTCAGTCGCGATTGGTTATAATGTTTGCTGCTAACGGGAGCATCCACAAACCTATAATACCTATTGTGCGTAGGAATCGTAGTAAAGGCGGGAATAAAAGCCGTTAGTAATGGAATACTTTTCAATTTCAGGAGATTTTGCATAGTGAGATGGCTTTTTCTTTCCGAAAGGTTTCATTTTGTTAAGATGCTTTGAACGCATTGAGTGGGCAACAGGTGGAGATTTAAAGCAAGTGGCGTATATGTCGTGGTCTACGCCATATCCAATAACAAACTCATTCTTGTTTGCATTGTAAATGAACTGAAAGTTGTGAAGTAGGTGTGGCCCCCAATAGCCTTCAAAATAGACATTGGGCTTGTTCATCACCATATAAACACTGTCGTTAGCAAGATCAATTACAAAAATCTCTCTTAGATTTTTGGTGTAATCCACAGATTCCATTCCTGAACTGGCGAGGAACACCTTGCCTTCGTAATACTCGAATCCGTAAGAATTGAAAGCATCCATTGGGTAAGGTACATGAGGGTTGCCCAGCTGTTGTTCAACACCCAATAGTGCATCCGTTCTGATATTGATGACCATCTCTGTATTTCCTTCGGAATCAATCATATATAATCTTGAATTCGTGTAGTCTAGCAAAAAAATGGAATCAAGATTGTGAATCATATAACTCCCACAATACGATTCGTATTCACAATCCTTGATTCGGATTTCCTTTTTTAGTGAAAAATCGTCCAATGCATATATCTGTATCAACTTGTACGCATCTTCCATTAGTGAGAAGCATTTTTGGCCATCAATTTCCACAAAGCAAAACTTCGCAATACTCGCCAATGCGACTTCATCGGTAATAGGGATGGAAACTTGTTTATCGAAAACGAGGTGAGCTCGAATAACTTCCGTTTCGGATTCCCCGTTGCAAGCCCAATTCAGTAATAAGAAACCAAGTCCGAATAAGGATAAAGAAAGAATACGCAGTCTCATCTATTTTTTGTTAAATTGAGCCTCCCAGTTATAAAGCCGATTGGCAACCGCTCGTCTTATCGCGAAAGACATGGCAAAGTTAAAAACAATGAATCAAAACAAAAACAAGAGTGATATACAATTTTATAAACGTGTCGTTTCTTCTGTTGAACGTGTTGTTTTTGTTCTTGAGCGTGTTGTTATTAAATCTATTTTTTTTTGTAATCAGTTTTGTGTTATACAATATTCTTTTATTCATTGTTCGAGATAATACATATCCTTAAAGTTCGCCCAACGTCGGTTGGCGATGGGTAACTTTTCTCCGTTTTTCAATACGGCTGTGCGCTTTCTGCCTTTGCATTCAACTAAAGCAATTTGCTTTAGGTTCAATATAATATGTCGGTTGATTCTAAAAAATGCGGTATTCCTCAACAATCCCTCTATGTGATTGAGGCTTAAGGAACAGGTCACATGATTGCCTTCAATATGGTAAAACGTAGTCAAATAGGTATCACGAATAATATGTGAAATATTCGCTAAGGAAATCCGATGGTGTTTATTTGCGTCCCTGAACACAAGATACTCTTTTTTGTCCTTTTTCATTAGTAATATAATTTCGGCGGCAAATATAAGGAACATTTCTGGAATCCACAAGCATATTTTCGCACACACAACAAAAGGCGATTCCCCCAAGGGTCGCCTTCTGTGGTACCTTAAATAAGAAATTAACGGCTTCCGAAAATCAATATTCGTCAGAAACTGTAAGTTTTTTTCTGCCCTTGGCTCTTCTGCGGGCCAAAACCTTACGGCCGTTGGCAGTTGACATTCTCTCTCTGAAACCGTGCTTGTTTCTGCGTTTCCTGTTAGAAGGTTGATAAGTGCGCTTCATCTCTGTATCTTTTTATTTGTTATTTCTCTGAAAGATTCCTTTGAATCGGGCTGCAAAAGTACGAATTATTTCTTTTGCTCCAACACTTTTCTTGAAAAAAATGAGAAAAGCAAAATCAGTTTCGGTTTTGCTTTTCTCAAATTATTGGTTATGAATTGTTTATGCAATCGCTTCCTTTTCAGGAATGTTCTTCAGCGTTTCGACGAGGAAGTCCCAGAAAGGCTGTACGCTCTCGATGAAGAGGGCTTCGTCGGGCGAATGCGGGTGCACCAAGGTCGGGCCGAAGCTGACCATGTCCCAATGCGGGTATTTGGAACCCAGAATGCCACATTCCAAGCCGGCGTGGATGACCATCACCTTCGGCTCTTTGCCGAACTTGGCCTTGTAGGTCTCCTTCATCAGGTTGAGGATGGGCGAGTTGATGTTGGGTTTCCAGCCCGGGTAATCGCCTGTGGAATAGGCTTCGGCGCCGTTGTCGGTGAGGTTCTTGCGAATCTGCTCGGCGAGCTTGTCCTTGGCGGCATCGATGAGGCTGCGGGTCAGCGAGGTGCTCACGATCTTGCCGTTTTCCATCTTGATGGTGGCGAGGTTGCTCGAGGTCTCGGTGGTGCCTTCAAAGTCCTCCGACATGGCAATCACGCCGTTGGGATAGCGGGCGATGGCGGTGAACAGGTTGTCTTGTGTTGTCACGTCGATGACCTGCTTGGGCATTTCGGCGGCTTCGCAGAGGATGGCCAACTCGGGTTCGGTTTGGGCGAACTCTTCTTTGGCAATGGCCTCATATTCAGCGGCGTACTTCTCGAACTCGTCCTTCTTCGCGGTCGGGACGACCACGATGGCTTCGGCTTCTCTCGGGATGGCGTTGCGCAAGCTGCCTCCGTCGATGCAGGCTAAGCGCAGGCCGTATTTTTCGGCAGCCATCAGCAGCATGGCGTTCAGCACCTTGTTGGCGTTGCCGCGACCAAGGTTGATGTCCATGCCCGAGTGTCCGCCCTTCAATCCCTTGACAAACAGACGATAAGCCGTCATGCCAGCGGGGACGTTTTCAAACTTGGGCATCCACGTTCCGATGTTGTCGATGCCGCCGGCGCAACCCACGTAGAGTTCGCCTTCGGTCTCGGAGTCCATGTTCATGAGGATGTCGCCTTGCAGCAGGCCGGGTTGCAGTTTGTTGGCGCCCGTCATGCCGGTTTCTTCGTCGATGGTGAAGAGGGCCTCAATCGGACCGTGCTGTAAATCAGTGGCTTCAAGTACTGCCATGGCCGCTGCTGCACCGATGCCGTTGTCGGCGCCGAGGGTGGTGCCGTTGGCTTTCACCCAGCCGTTTTCGATGCGGGTTTCAATCGGGTCGTTCTCGAAGTCGTGCACCTTGTCGGCGTTCTTCTGCGGCACCATGTCCAAGTGGGCTTGCAGGATGACGCCCTTGCGGTTTTCCATGCCGGGCGTGGCGGGCTTGCGCATGATGACGTTGCCGCATTCCTCAACGATGGTTTCCAGTCCGTGGTCGGCGCCCCATTGCTTCATGAAGGCGATGACCTTTTCTTCTTTCTTCGAAGGGCGCGGAATCTGCGTCAAGCTGTAGAAATTCCTCCACACGCCATTCGGTTCCAATTCTTTGATTGTGCTCATTGTGTTGAATGTTTATTGTTTAATCGTTTAAATGTTAAATGTTGTCCAGTTTCTGATGTTGTGCTTGCTTGCAGTTGCTTGTTTGTCAATTCAGCGTTCAACAATTCAACATCGAATCAGTCGGCTAAAATACGGTTTTTTTTGATAGCGGCGAAAAAAGATTGATTAATGGGCGTATTATTTGTATTTCTGTTGTGAAAAAAAAAGGAATTGTTTCTTTTTTATTCATGTTCAACTGTCGGCTGGCGCAAATTTACTATTTTTGCACTTGCAAACTTGGGTGTTAAGGTTTGCACCAATAAAAACAACCAACACTACAATTCATCAGATCGAAGATTCAACGAAGTTAATCAACAATCAACAATATATCATGGTAAGCTACAAAGAATTAGGGCTTGTGAACACCCGTAAAATGTTCGCCAAGGCGGTTGACGGCGGCTATGCCATCCCGGCCTTCAATTTCAACAACATGGAACAAATGCAGGCCATCATCATGGCGGCGGTCGAGACCAAGTCGCCCGTCATCCTGCAAGTGTCGAAAGGCGCGCGCAACTACGCCAACCAGACCTTGCTGCGCTACATGGCCCAAGGCGCGGTGGAATACGCCAAGGAACTCGGCTGCGCCCATCCTGAAATCGTGCTCCACTTAGACCACGGCGACAGCTTCGAGACCTGCAAGAGCTGCATCGACATGGGCTTCTCGTCCGTGATGATCGACGGCTCCGCCCTGCCCTACGACGAGAACGTGGCCCTCACCCGCAAGGTGGTGGACTACGCGCATCAGCACGACGTGACCGTTGAAGGCGAGCTGGGCGTGTTGGCCGGCGTGGAAGACGAGGTGGTCGCCGAAGAAAGCCACTACACCAAGCCCGAGGAAGTCATCGACTTCGTCACCAAGACCGGCGTGGACTCCTTGGCCATCAGCATCGGCACCTCGCACGGCGCCTACAAGTTCACTCCTGAGCAGTGCACCGTCGATCCTGAAACGGGCCGCTTAGTGCCGCCTCCCTTGGCTTTCGACGTGCTTGAAGCCATCGAGAAGAAACTGCCTGGCTTCCCCATCGTGCTGCACGGCTCGTCGTCGGTGCCGCAAGACGAGGTGGACACCATTAATAAATATGGTGGCTCGCTGAAGGCCGCCGTGGGCATCCCCGAGGAGCAGCTGAGAAAAGCCTCGAAATCGGCAGTCTGCAAGATCAACATTGACAGCGACAGCCGCTTAGCCATGACCGCCGCCATCCGCAAGGCCATGGCCGAGAAGCCCGCCGAGTTCGACCCGCGCAAGTATCTCACCCCGGCCCGCGACAGCATGAAGAAGCTCTATGAGCACAAGATTATCAATGTGTTAGGCTCGAACGGCAAGCTCGAAAACGCCTGAACGATGAAAAAGCTGACAGACTTCACCACCATTTTCAACAAAGGCAAGGAAGCCGTTGCGACGTTCATCGTTGGAGTAGTTGTCTATTCCGTCGTTGTTTTCGTTTCAGGACTGATCCCCGCGCTCATTGCGAAAGAGCCTTTCAGTTGGAAAGCATATCTGACCGTGGTTTCCATCATGGCCGCCTTTGTTTCGGCGTTCTATGCCATCACGAGGCTCATCGCTTTCCGAACCAAGCTGTTCCCGAAAACCGAGAACCGCGAAGGCCTGCATGGTGTGAGTTTCATCTTTCTGGTGCTTGTATCAAGCATTTTGGCTTTTGTCATCCTATAAGACGGAGGAAGAATTTTCAAGCCAAAACGAAAAAATCCGCCGAAAATGTTTGGCGGATTTTTTTCATTGCCTTTTGGCGAAAAAGTTGTATCTTTGCCTCGCAAAAGCAAAAACAGACAAACCATGAGCGAAGCGACATTGACCAATCTGCTGGAATATCTTTACGACACACTCACGCCTAACAATATGCGCTGGATGGCGATGAATTTAATGGCTCACGCTGATTCGGACGAAGCGAGCCTGAGACCATACACGATGGAAGAACTGCACCAAATGGTGGCAAAAGGCGAGCAACAGTTTGCCGAGGGAAAATGGCAAGACTCGGAAGACATGTTCCGTGAATTGGAAGAAGAACTTGCAACTGAAAAATTTCAATATTCAGAAGCAATATGAGAGTCAGATGGAACGATGAATCGAAAAAAAGATTACGCCAAACGGCCCAATACATAAAAAAAGTGTTTGGCGAAAAGGCCAAGGACGACTTTCTCCATGAAGTGAAACATACAAATGCGCTTCTTGGCCAGAACCCCAGCATGGGACCGTTGGAAACGTTTTTGTCTAACATGCCTTCTTCCTACCGAAGCATTGTAGTGCACCAACATAACAAAATTGTATATCGCATCGTGGACAGACATATTGAAGTTGTTGCCTTCTGGGACACCCGCCGCGAGCCGAAAAAGCAGGCTGAGCAAGTGAAATGACAATAAACAAAACAACCCAAAAACAGAAAAAAGAGAAAGAACTAACATAACATAAACACACACTGAGCTTTACGCTCTTGTTCCTTAGACTGTAAATCTAGCAAGTTTCATGTAGCAGGAATAAGTCGGCGAAGGGTTCGCGTCAATAAGGCGTGAACCGTTTTCTGCTTATATGCTACAAAGGTTTGCTAGAGCCTACAGTCTAATATAAGCAAAAACGGATTCACGCCTTTCAATATGAACGAAGCCCCACACATCGGAAATCTCATCAAAGAAGAGCTTGCCCGACAGCAACGAAGCATCGCCTGGCTCGCGCGGCAGATGGGCTGCTCGCGGCAAAACCTTTGCCGACAGCTCGGACAAGGCTATCTCGGCACCGACCAACTGCTGAGAATCAGCCTCTTGCTCCACCGCGACTTCTTCCAATGCTTCTCCGAACACATCTCGAACCAGTTTTGATACGCAAAGATACGAATTTTAGTTGATATATTATATACTTTGTATATAATATATCAACTAATTCAATTAATTTATACTCTTTCTAAATAAATACGCCGTCAATTATTCGTTTACATTTTGACAATCCTTTTCTTACAAAACGTCACAAAACGTCATCAAATTCGTTACGCCATAAATACCTGACATTCAACTATTCACACTATCTTTGCATCATACAACCTACCAAAAAAGCAGTCCAAAGATTATGCTGAAAACCAAAGAGTTAGAATCGCAGAATGGGACTGAGGTGGCGAAGCTGTATTCAGTTGGGAGTTTTCAGTTGATAGTTGTTTAGTTGGGAGTTGTAGAATCAAAGTTTTCAATTTTCGGTTGCGGGATGAGGATTTTCTTCCTAATTTTGCAGGCAAATAAAAACGATTTGCTATGGCAACCTACACTGTGACAATCAACGAAAGGACCAATGCCGGCCGACAGCTATTGAACTATCTGCTCGGGCTTGGGTTGATTCGCGACAAAGTGTCATCCCGAAAGAAAACCGGTCTTGAGGAGGCGGAAGACGACATCAAGGCGGGCCGCGTCTATACGGCCACGAGTGCCGCCGACTTGTTCAACCAACTGATGAAAGACTGATGTACACCATTAAATACACTCGGTCTTTCGAAAAAGACTTCAAGCGCTGCAAGCAAAGAGGCTATGACATGGAAGCCCTAAACGAAGTGATGCAACTGCTTGAAAAAGATGGTTGTTTGCCAGCCAAATACAAGCCTCATAAGCTTTCTGGAAAGTTCAAGCACCGTTGGGAATGCCATATCAAGCCCGATTGGTTGCTTGTTTGGGACAAGAACGAAACCGAACTGGTGATGCTGCTGATGCGAACAGGCACCCATTCCGACATTTTC
>ONVP01000097.1 GCA_900321315.1 uncultured Bacteroidales bacterium | reverse complement strand
AGGTAATAGGCGATGGAGAATTCGAAGTGGGCGCGGATAAGTTGCAACGCCACCGCGACGCCGATGGAAATGGCGAGAATCAACAAAACCTTCCAGCCTTTGATCGCCCCGTTGGTGACGCTTTCAATCTGGTTTACCAAAACATGGACCGCAGGCTCGGCGACGACACCGAAGACGCCGAAGAGGGAGCCCAAGCCAATCGCCACGCCGATGAAGACGGGATTGGAGCCTAAGGCTTGACCCATCTTGGAGGCGACGGGCATGAAGCCCGCCTCAACCGCGGCGAGGAATAGCACCAAGCCGATATAGGTGACGATCATCCCTAAAACGATGCGGAAAATCGTATGCCAATTGAGTTTGATGAAGATCGCTTCGTAGATGAGGAAGAAGACCAAGATGGGGACGACGGAGAAGGCGACGGAAAGCGAGGTCGCCGCCAAAGCATCACCGAAATTAGTGGCGATATCCCCCGATAAAGCCGCCAAAGGATCCAAATACTCGCTCATCGATGGCAGATCATGGCCCAGCCCCTTCAGAATCATCGAAATGATGACGATGGCCAAAATCGTGAACAAAGTAATCAACTTCGAGAGGTTTTGCTCCTTTTTGTATTGGTTTTGAAGCGTTTCGTCGAAGAGTTGCACATCGAAATCGGCGGCGGCAATGCTCGGGTCAAGTTCGTTCAGGGTGTTTTGGATGCGCTTCATCACTTCGGGGATGTCCACGCCGGCCTCGGTGCGGACAAACAGTTGCATACAAGGTCGCCACGGACGCTTGCCGAAGACATACAAGGCAAACGACCCAATCTCGTTGCGCAAGGCCGAGTAGTTGAAGTCCTTGCAGATGCCGGCAACCTCGGCCAAACCTTCGGTGTGGCCTTGGATTTGGTCGCCAACCGTGATGTCATACATTTTCTGGGCGGTCTCGTTCAAGATATAGACACCATTTTCCGATTGCTCGTCGGCGGGCGTGAAATTGCGGCCTTCCACGATTTCTATCCCCATGAAATCCAAGAAGTTCCATGAAACTGGATAGCATTGCCAATTCACATTGGCATCCTTGTATTTTCTGCCCCAGCCCATGCGCTCGTCTTTGACAAACCCACCATCGCCCCAAGCCACATCCTTGATGGCGGCATCAGCCTTGAGGCGGTTTTCACAGGTTTCACGGTCGAGGTAGGCGATTTTGACCGTGGTCTGCAGCGTGAGCAATTGCTCGTGGTCGAAGCCCATGTCGCGGTTGAGCATGAACTGGCGTTGCTCGTGGATGAATATCGCGCAGATAATCAGAACGATAGAAACCGTAAACTGCAATCCAATCAAACCAATGCGGAAAGCCTTGCCTTTTTGCGTGGTGCCGAGCGTACCTTTCAGGGCGAAAGCGGGATTGAACGAGGTGGCGAACAAAGCGGGATAAATGCTGGCCGCCACCGAAATGAACAACCCAAGGCCGACGGTCAAGGCGGCAAGGCCCCAGTTTTGGCCGAAGTCCAACGGCGTTTCAATCAGCGAAGCCAAGGTGGACTGCCTGAACAGCGTGACCACGGCCACGGCCAACGCCAAGGCAATAATGACCATCGTCACCGACTCGCCGACAAATGACATTACCAACGAGAAACGGCTGCTGCCTAATATCTTGCGCGTGTTGACGCTCTTTAATCGCATGGGCACCATCGCAAAGAAGAAGTTGATGTAGTTGATGAACGCGATGACAATGACCGCAATGGCGATGGCGAGCAAGGTCATCGTCGTAGTACGGTTGCCCGTCTTTCCTGACGCATTGATGTTTTTGGCAAAATACATATCGGTGAGTTTTAACAGTTGGAGATTGGTGCCACCCACCGACTCTTCACACAGAGCCTTTTCCTCCTCGCTGAGCGATGTCGGGTCAATGCCGTTCAGTCGCATAAAGGCGTCCTTCATGGCAGGTTTCGCGGCCTCTTCAAACGCTTTCGGGTCGGCGCCCCGATTGCCGATATTGTAAAACATGTCGAAAGTGACGCCGTCGCTGTTGGCGGGCATGTCCTTGTAAATGGCGACGATGACGGCGTCTTCAAGTTGCAGTCCCTGCCAACTGTTCGTCCGAAGTTTGGCCACATCGCCCACTTCCACGCCAAGCCGTCGCGCCGTCGATTCCGAAACGGCGTAGGTGATGCCGTTAATCCAGTCGTCCCAGTTGCCCGCAACGAGTTCGAAGCCGAAGACATCCTTGCCGCCATTGCTGAAGGCACCGATTTTCACACTCATTTGACGGTCGTCGTCAAACAAAACTGTGGCGGTCGGGCAGTTTTTGCCCACATAGCCGCAGCCGCCCGCTTCCACGTCGGGCGAGGCCGCAATGACCGCCTCAGAAATCGGTCGGTTAATCCAGCATGAGGCGCCGTAGTCAGCAAATCGGTCGCCGACCATCATGCAATAAATCCTGTCGCTGTCCTTGAGTGCCCTGTTGAAGGTGAAGTCGTGGTGCACCTGCACGAGGATGATGTAGAGCGCGGCGAAGGCTGCCGTCAAGCCCAGGATGTTCAGGATGGAAGACACGAGGGAAGTCTTGCCTTTTTTATAGATTCTCATGATGTTGAATTGTTGATTGTTTAATTGTTTAATTGTTGTCTAAACGAACAAGTCTTTTGTATATTTTCTCTGCTTTTTCAAGTCCAAAAGCCATTACCAGTTTTTCAAAAAGTAACTGCTTGATTTTTAGATTTTTTCGGTTTTTCATCGCAACACTTTTTGTTGGTTTTCACATTTTCCGAGTCAATCCTTTCGATTTTTCCAAACATGGTAGTGCCTTTCACCTTGACATCACCGTAGTAATAGATTCTACCCGACCCTGTACCTGTGATGGTGTAATCCATCGTCTCCAACTCGCAGCGGGTCTCCACCGAACCCGTGCCGGCCACGGTAATGTCCGCGCTTTTCACCGCACCAGCCTTGATGACGATTCCTCCCGCACCGGCCACGTTCAAATCCGCATAGTCGGAATGGAGATTCTTGCACACCAACTTACCCACGCCTGCGACATTCAAGTCCACACGGTCGGAATGAAGGTTCTCGCACACCAACTTTCCTGCTCCGGCAAGGCTCATCTTAAAGTCTTGGATAGTAGCGGTTTCATCGAAGAACACGCCATACGCTCCCGCCGTGCTGATTTCCAATTTTGGGGCCTCAAACGGCGTGACGAAACTGAAGTCGCCGCCGCCCACCAAACTGATTTCCTCCAAGGTCGGGGCGGTGAGTTCGATGAGGAACTTCGTCGGCTTCAAGTCGGATTGCTGAAGCGTCTTAACCATCTCCACCCTCAAGCAATCGTCTTTCTGATAGATGTCGAGACACTCGAAAAGGTTCTCATCGAGGGTCACACGGCAGGAACACTTGTCCGCCACCGCGTAAGTTACCGAAGCCGACAGCGCGATACTGATTTCGTCGAACGCCGCCATATCGAAGTCGCGTGTGACGATGTTGCCGTTGCCTTCAGCGAATGTTCCCCGCGAGTACACGGTGATGATTTTGTTGCCGTTTCCGTCGATGACGGTATCAGACTTGTACACATTGTTGTTTTGCGCCTCTGCGCCCAGCACCGCTGCCAAAACGAGCAGTGCCGTAAAGAATGATTTCTTTGCCATAGCTTTACAATTTAATTGGTTCATATTTTTTACACATTTTAGCATAGCAAACGCCGTGCCAACTTTGTAAATAATTAAAAACCAATAAATTACAAAACAATGTTTACAAAAAGTGTAAAGAATCTTTACAATGAGTGTAAAGAAACTTTACAGTGAGCGTTGTCGTGAAGAAAATTTTTTGGGGCTTTTCATTCAAAAATCTAGGAAATGTGTAATTTTGCCCCATGGAAAAATCTAGGAAATGTGAATAAACACCAATTTGAAAAACTTAGGAAAGGTGATTTATGAGACGAAAAATCTATGCTAAACTATTGAAATGGAAGCAAGAACGGAATGGCGATACCGCCTTGCTCATCGAAGGTGCACGACGCATTGGGAAAAGCTATACTGCCGAGGAGTTTGCCCGCAACGAATACGAATCTTACATCCTGATTGACTTCAGCAAAGCACCAGCCCGAGTCAAGTCGTGGTTTGACGACTATCTGGAAGATGTGGACACGCTACTGCAAAACATCCAACTCCATTACAAGAAAACCCTCACGCAGCGCAAGTCGCTCATCATCTTCGACGAAGTGCAGAAATGCCCGCGCGCCCGCGAAGCCATCAAAACCTTAGTTGCCGACCACCGTTTCGACTACTTGGAAACCGGATCGCTCATTTCCATCAAGAAAAACGTCGAGGACATCGTCATTCCTTCCGAAGAAGAAGGCATCGACATGTATCCGATGGATTTCGAGGAATTCCTTTGGGCGATGGGGAACGAAGTGCTGATGCCATACATACAAAAACAATTTGTAAAACAGCAACCTATGGGCGATTTCCACCGCGACGCGATGCACTATTTCCGCCAATATATGATTGTGGGCGGTATGCCGCAAGCCGTGGCCGAATATGCACAAACGAAGGATTTCAACAAAGTGGATGCCATCAAACGACAGATTTTGCGCCTCTACAAAAACGACATCAAGAAATACGCAGGCTCAGCAACGGCCCGCGTAGAGGCCATTTACGATGCCATTCCCGGCCAGCTCCAAAAGCACGAGAAGAAATTCACCCTCGCGGCACTGAAGGACGAAGCCCGAATGCGCGAATACGACAGCGCTTTCTTCTGGCTTGACGATGCCCGAATCGCCAACATCTGCTACAACACCACCGCGCCCAGCATCGGCCTGCAACTCAACGAAGACCGCACCGCCCTCAAATGCTATTTCTGCGACACAGGTCTGCTCATCTCACTGGCTTTCAACGCCCGAGGCATCGTCAGCAACGAGATTTACCAGAAACTGATGTTCGACAAATTGGAAATCAACGAAGGAATGTTGGTGGAAAACATTGTGGCACAAATGCTTAAAGCAACGAACAAAAAACTTTATTTCTACAACAATTACGACAAGGAAGAAGCCGAAAACCGTATGGAGGTTGATTTCTTGATCCAAAAAGAAACCGTCACCTCGCGGCACAACATTTCGCCCATCGAGGTCAAGAGCAGCACAAACTACACCTTGACCTCGATAAAAAAGTGCATCGAAAAGTACCGAAACTATCTTTCCACGCCATACGTCCTTCACTCCAAAGACATTGAGACCAAAGACGGGCTGGTGTTTCTGCCGCTTTATATGACGCCGTTGTTATGACTTCCGTGTTTCACTTTGAAGTTCTCGGAAGGCAAATACACCCTTTCCAACGACGATGTTGAGGAGATGACAAAGCGGATTTCAGCCGTCAGCAAGGCCAAAATCCACAAGCCGAGCCACTCGATTTATGTCGCTCTTGTGACCACATTCGGAACGACAGATTCAAAGCATAAAACACATATAAATGACATAGTTACGCTTAATTCCTTGTTTTAGAAATTCAGCCAAAACCGAACTTTTTTGCTGATTTTGGCTGGATTTCTACTGTCAATCTTTCCGTCGGCAAACTCACTACGGATTTCGCGGATTTCACGGATAGGTCACCGAAAATTCAGGACGCAAGTGTGCGATTGATACAGATAATACAACTACGAATTACACGAATTTTGCGAATTTCGATTTGAGAATTCGTGGCGCAAGCCACAAAATAATTCGTTCCATTCGTGCAATTCGTAGTTCCTTCAATCGCCGAAATCACAGTTGCGACAACACATCCTCCACGATCTTACCATCGAAGAGGTTGATGATGCGGTCGGCAAAGCCCGCATCGCGCTGCGAGTGGGTCACCATAACGATGGTGGTGCCTTCCTTGTGGAGGTCGGTGAGCAGGTCCATCACCTCGCGACCGTTCTTCGAGTCGAGGTTGCCCGTAGGCTCGTCGGCGAGGATGAGCTTGGGGTTGGCGACCACGGCGCGGGCGATGGCCACCCTTTGCTGCTGACCGCCAGAGAGTTGCTGCGGGAAGTGGTCTTTGCGGTGCTTGATGGACATGCGCGTCATGATGTCGTCGACGCGCTGTTTGCGCTCGGCGGCGGGGATGTTCATGTAGCGCAACGGCAGTTCGATGTTCTCAAACACGTTGAGTTCGTCGATGAGGTTGAAGCTCTGGAACACGAAGCCGATGTTGCCCTTGCGGAACTGGGTGCGATCCTTCTCCTTGAGGTTGCCGACCTGATGTCCGAGAAGTTCGTAACTGCCCTCGGTGGGGTTGTCCAACAGGCCGAGGATGTTGAGCAAAGTCGATTTGCCGCAGCCCGAGGGGCCCATGATGGCGACAAACTCGCCGTCGTTGATTTCGAACGAAACGCCGTTCAAGGCCGTGGTTTCGATTTCTTCCGTGCGGAAGACTTTCTTTAGATTTTCTACTTTGATCATTGCTTTAAGATTTTGATTGTTATACGATTTGTTTGATTGTTTTATTGTGTTACTAGTGCTGCCTGCCGGGGTGCTGCCACGGGTCGCGACCCGCAGTTACTGTAGTTGCGCCCCTTCGGGGCGAGGCCCGACCCTGTCGCTGTCCGTTCTCCCGCTTCGCGTCATTGCGAGCAGTGCCGCGAAAAATGATTTCTTGTTCATAATGCTGTAATTTTATAGGTTGATAATTCATTTGGATTTTGGCATAGCAATCCTCGTGCCAAATTTATAAATCATTAAAAACCAATAAATTACAAAACACGGTTTACAAAAAGTGTAAAGTTTCTTTACAGTGGGTGTAAAGAAATTTTACACTCCTATGGAGTGCAAATCTTTAAGTTCATCATACCCTGCTGGTTTTATTTTCAGCCTGCTTAATCCTTAGAAATTTGGCCAAAATCGGAAAAAAATTCGCATTTTGGCCAAATTTCTGGATATGGTAAAAGGTATTTTACTATCTTTGCATCAAATATTTAGCACAAATATGAATCCATCTACAGTTATCGGAAGAGAAGAAGAACTCAACACCATCTCGAGGCTTTACGAATCGGAACGTTCCGAGTTTTTGGCCATATACGGTCGGCGGCGTGTCGGCAAATCATTTCTCATCGAGGAAGCCCTCGGAGAAAAGATTTCCTTCATGGCCGTCGGCATTTACCAAAAGATTGACCCTGACAATCCGGAGAAAGTTGAGTCGTACAGGCAAAAACAACTGTCACATTTTTATAACAGCCTGATAGAGTATGGTTTGTCCAAAGCAGGAAATCCAGCGCCCACCAGTTGGATGGAAGCCTTGGAACTTCTGAAAAAGTTGCTGCAGCGCAAGCGTGCCCGACGAAAGGTTATCTTCATTGATGAATTGCCTTGGTTGGCCGGTCCCCAATCGGCGGAACTGTTGGAAGAACTCGGGCATTTTTGGAATTCATGGGCGAGGAAGCGCAAGGACATCTTCCTCATCGTATGCGGCTCAGCCACCAGTTGGATGGTCGACAATGTCATGCGTGATTACGGCGGCTTGTACGGAAGAATCACCGAATCCATCTTCCTCAAGCCCTTCACCCTTGCGGAATGTGAACGCTACTGGGCCAAACGCGGCTTCCATCTGTCGCGGTACGAAATCGCACTCACTTACATGGTCATAGGCGGCGTGCCTTACTACATGGACAGCATACGACCCGACCGGACGATGGCCGACAACATCAACGCCATCTATTTCGACAAGGACAAGGCCCGACAGGAATTCAAGGACGTTTACACCGGGCTCTATTCAACCTCCGAAACATACATCAACGTCATCCGCCAATTGGGAAAGCGATTCTACGGAATGACACGGGACGAACTGCTCAACGCCGTCGACAAGAAAGGTGGCGGCACTTTCACCGATGTGCTTGAAAACCTGATGGACTCTGGCATCATCCGAAGTTACACCCTCTACGGCGGCGCAAGGAAGCAGACTGTCTATCAACTTGTCGATTTCTTCACCTTGTTCTATCTGCGTTTTGTCGAAAACTCGGACTTCACCTCTTGGCGTTCCCTGCAACGAAGCAAGCCGTTTTACACATGGGCAGGCAACACCTTTGAACTCTTGGTCATGGAACACATGCCTCAACTCGCCAATGCGCTCAGAATCAAGGAATACGCCACACCTTTCTGTTGGCGCGGAAAGACACCCGACGGCGAAGGGGTTCAAATCGACCTCATCATCCCCGCCACCGCCGAGCGTGCCAACTACATCTGCGAGATGAAGTTCTCAGAAGGCAAATACACCCTTTCCAACGACGATGTTGAGGAGATGACAAGGCAGATTTCAGCCGTCAGCAAGGCCAAAATCCACAAGCCGAGCCACTCGATTTATGTCGCTCTTATGACCACATTCGGAACGACCGATTCAAAGCATAAAACCCATATAAATGACATAGTTACGCTTGATTCTTTGTTTTAGAAATTCAGCCAAAACCGAACTTTTTTGCTGATTTTGGCTGGATTTCCAATGTCAATCATTTCGTCGGCGAACAAACTACGGATTACACAGATTTTACGGATATGCTTCCGAAAATTTTGGGGATGCAAGCATCCAATTCCTTCGGATAGGCTAACGCCAGCAAAAATCCGTACCAATCGGACGCTCGCGTCCTCCAAATTTTTTGTCGAACATCCGTTTAATCCGCGCAATCCGTAGTTTAAAAATCATCCAATCACAGTTGCGACAACACATCCTCCACGATTTTACCGTCGAACAGGTTGATGATGCGGTCGGCGAAGCCCGCGTCGCGTTGCGAGTGGGTCACCATGACGATGGTGGTGCCTTCTTTGTGGAGGTCGGTGAGCAAGTCCATCACCTCGCGTCCGTTCTTCGAGTCGAGGTTGCCCGTAGGCTCGTCGGCGAGGATGAGTTTGGGGTTGGCGACTACGGCGCGGGCGATGGCCACCCTCTGCTGCTGGCCGCCCGACAACTGCTGTGGGAAGTGGTCTTTGCGGTGCCTGATGTCCATGCGAGCCATGATGGCTTCCACACGCTCTTTGCGCTCGGCGGCGGGGATGTTCATGTAGCGCAGCGGCAGTTCAATGTTCTCATACACATTCAGCTCATCGATGAGGTTGAAGCTCTGGAAGACGAAGCCGATGTTGCCCTTACGGAACTGGGTGCGGTCCTTCTCCTTGAGGTCGCCGACCTGATGGCCGAGGAGTTCGTACTTGCCATCGGTGGGGTTGTCCAAGAGGCCGAGGATGTTGAGCAAAGTCGATTTGCCGCAGCCCGAGGGACCCATGATGGCGACAAACTCGCCGTCGTTGATTTCGAACGAAACGCCGTTCAAGGCCGTGGTTTCGATTTCTTCCGTGCGGAAGATTTTGGTCAGATTTTCTGTCTTGATCATTGCTTTAACTGTTTAATGGTTTAACTTTTATTTTTTTGAAATGTTGTTCTTCTTTTGGTCACAAAACCTGCAAAACTTTCAAAACCTTTTTCTCATGCGGAAAGTCGCCAACCGGCTCCTTTCCAACGGCAAGCGTTTGCGAGCCGTTGATTACAGTTTTATTATTGAAAAGGTTTTGCATTGTTTTGAATGTTTTGTGATAACTTATTCATCTTTTAGCGATTTCACAGGATTCATCCGCGCGATGCGCCAACTGCTGATGCCGATGACCAACGCGACGATGAGCAAGACGATGGCGGCAGCACCGATGAAATACCAAGGCGAGAGGTTGATGCGGAAGGCGAACTGCTCTATCCACTTGCGGGCGACGAAGAAGGCACCCACCGCGCCCGCGGCAGCCGCCACAAGCGAGAGTTTTAGTACCTCTACCACAAACATCCCGACAATCTCGCCCGACACCGCGCCATGCACCTTGCGGATGGCAATCTCCTTGCTGCGGCGGTTGGCCTCGTCGCTGACATAACCGATCAATCCGATAAGCGAGATGAGCAAGGCAAACAAAGCCCCGACCAAGATGGTGTTGCG
>ONVP01000046.1 GCA_900321315.1 uncultured Bacteroidales bacterium | reverse complement strand
ATAGTGAGTCCGCGAAGAGCTTACGCTGAATCCGCCCGTCATGATGAGGTTAGGCTTGAACTCGTGCTTGAAGTGGGTTGCGCCGCCCATCTGCCGCTTGTCGTAGTGGCGCTCGGCGAGGATGTATTTCGAGGCTGCGCCTGTGACGGTATTGCCTGGCCGCCCGTTGGCGTTCTGCACGGTGAAGAGGTGGTTGCGGTTAGCGGTGTAGAGCGCGTCCCAGTCGATTTGCGTCGCCTTCGGGTCGCGGTTGAGCCAGGTGTTGAGTTGGGCTTCATACTCCGCCGTGCTGTGCGTGTTGGTCATGTAGTAGCTCGGCAGGTTCTTGTAGTAGTCGGGGCGCGGGTCTTTGGCCTCGCCCCATTCGAGGGTGGTTTGGCTGCCCGGACCGCTGAAACAGAAGACCGAAGTCTGGAAATTGGTCTTTCTGCTCGGTGTCCAATACCAAGTGAGGTTGGCGAAGGGTTGGTGATAGTTGCTCACGCGCGAGTTGCGGACGACCTGCGTGCCGTTCTCGTCGATGGTTTGGTAGCCCCAGTTGGGGTTGTAGTAGTTTGTTCCCGACAGGTCGTAGGCTTCCTGCACCACGGGAGCCGATCCGCCGCGCTGCGAAGGCGCGCCAAACACGGTGAGGTCGAGGCTGTGCTTGTCGTTGATTTTCTTCTCCACCGAGAGGAAATAGCTATAGGCCTGATAGAAAGTGCCTTCCGTGTAGCCCTTGCCCGCATAGCGTCCGCTCGCATGGGCCATCAGATACCAGCCTTTGCCCAAGTCGCCCGTGCCGATGGAGGCCATGGCGCGGTGGTTGTAGGAGCGGTTGCTGAAGGCATAGCTCAACGAGATTTGCTTGCGGTATTCGGAGGCTCGCGTCGAGTAGGCCGTGAGGCCGCCGAGGTTGCCGAAGCCAGCGTAGGTCTTGCCCAAGCCCTCCACGAGCACAGAGTTACGGAAAGCATCGTTCAGGCCGCCCCAGTTGCTGAAGACCGGTCGTCCCGTCTCGGGGTCGTTCATCGAGATGCCGTTGATCATCACCTCGCTGTACTTCGAATCGTTGCCGCGCACACGATAGCGCAGCGAGCCGAAGTTGTAGGCCGCAATCGAGTTGAACACGTCGCGCGACGAGTTGAGCACGGTGGAGGCATCATTAACCGAGGTGGACGATTCCTCGAAGTCGGAATCCATCAGGATTACCGTCGGCAATTCGTTGTTGTTCAGGTCGGTCGTGTCGATGACTTGGGCCGCAAGCCGCGAAGCCATCAGCACGGAAACCGCCAATAAAAGTAAGAATTTCTTCATATTTAACGTGTTATGATTTTTGCCGGTTTTTGAGTGAAACAAACGGACAAAAATAGGAAAACTTCTTTTACGGTTGTTGTTTTTTATTGGATTTTTTCACTACCTTTGCCGCCTAAACCTTTTCTAACCATGAACAAACACCTTATTATTACAATAATGGCAGTTTTGGCCTTCGGCATCGGTCTTTCTGGCCTCAACGCACAAGAACAGCAGGCCTACAAAGTCGGCCTCGTCGGGTTCTACAACCTTGAAAACCTGTTCGACACCATCGACGACCCCAAAAAGAACGACCAAGAGTTTCTGCCCGACGGCACCAACCAGTGGAACACCGAGAAATACCTGAGCAAGCTCCACAACATGGCCTACGCCATCTCCACCATCGGGACGGACTGGTCGCCCGACGGCGTGGCTGTTTTGGGCCTTTCGGAGATGGAAAACCGCCACGTTTTAGAAGACCTCGTGGCCCAACCCGAAATCAAAGGGCGCAACTACCAGATTGTGCACTACGATTCGCCCGACAGCCGGGGCGTGGACGTGGCCCTAATCTACAACCCGAAGTACTTCAAGCCGACGAGCAGCAAGTCGTATCGCACCGTCGTGCCCGACCAGCCCAAGTTCCGCACCCGCGACCAGCTTTTGGTGAGCGGCCTGTTCGACGGCGAGATGATGCACTTCATCGTCATGCACTGGCCGTCGCGTGCGGGAGGAGAAAAACGCTCAATGCCTGGCCGCGTGGCCGCCGCCGAACTATGCCGCCACATCGCCGACAGCATCCTGAACGACGACCCCGACGCCAAAATCATCATGATGGGCGACTTCAACGACTACCCAGACAACAAGACCCTCACCAAACACCTCCGCGCCCTTGGCGACATGAAAAACCTGCGCAACGGCGAGTTCTTCAACCCCATGTACGACCTCCACAAGAAAGGCATAGGCACCAACTACTACCGCGACGTACCCGGCGTGCTCGACCAAACCATACTCACCCCTGCCCTGCTGCCCACCGACTTCTCGACCTACCAGTTCAAGAACGTGAAAGTGCACAACAAGGAATTTTTGAAACAGCACGGCGGCAAGTACAACGGCTATCCCTTCCGCACCTTCGGCAGCGGCGTGTGGATGGACGGCTACAGCGACCACTTCCCTGTGTATGTAGTTTTGCTGAAGAAGGTTTGATTTTGGGAGGATTTGCTTCGCAAAGAAATCCGCCAAATTACCAATTGTTCATATAACTTTTCGCTCCTCATAGAATACTTTTTATCATTTTTAAACAGCTTCTTAGTTCGACTTTCGATTATTTTCAGTCTGTAAATATGCACATTTTCCAAAAATCAACGCCAAACCTCAAAAAAATCGCCCACAAACACAATCCATGAAAAGGATTATCCCTAATTTTGCAGTCTGAAAAAACAATTGCTTATGGAAACTCATTTACCCGACACCTATTCCAAAGAAGAGAAAGAAGAAATCGAGCGACGACACTTGCGCCTCATCGAGGCATGGCAAACCCGCAAAGAAGCCCAAGACCTTGAGGCCGTCGACAAGGCTTTCTATTTCGCCGTTGATGCGCACAAAGACCAACGCCGACGCTCAGGCGAGCCTTACATCTACCACCCCATCGAGGTGGCTACCATTGCCGCACACGACATCGGACTGGGCCGCACCTCCATCATCTGCGCCTTGCTGCACGATGTGGTGGAAGACACGCCATACACCTTGGACGACATCAAGGAAATGTTCGGCGAGAAGGTGTCGCGCGTGGTGGACGGCCTCACCAAGTTCGACGCGATGGACGACGTGGAGAGTATGCAGGCCGAGAACTTCAAGAAAATCATCACTTCGCTGTCATACGACACCCGCGTGGTGCTCATCAAGCTTAGCGACAGGCTCCACAACATGCGCACCTTGGACTCGATGCCCAAGCACAAGCAGCTGAAAATCGCTTCCGAGACGGCTTACCTCTATGCGCCTTTGGCCTATCGCCTCGGCCTCCACTCCATCAAAATCGAGTTGGAGGATTTGGCACTAAAATACACCAACCCAACCATTTACGAGAACATCCGCAAGCGCAAGGACGAGATGCGCGAGCAACGCCTGCACGAGCTTCACGACTTTGCCGCGCCCGTTATGGCCGCCTTGGAAAAGGCCGGCGTGAAAGCCCGTACCGTCATCAAGGAACGCTCGGTCAACTCCGTCTGGAAACGCATGATGGACAAGGAGTTGGCCTTCGAAGACCTCTACGGATCGTTCATCGTCCGCTTCATCACCGACTGCCCGAAAGAGCAAGAGCGCATCGAATGCTGGAAAATCTACGCTTTGCTGACCAACTGCTACCGCCCTTACACGAAGAAACTCAAGGACTGGATCTCGTTCCCGAAAGCCAACGGCTACGAGAGCCTCCACGCCGTGGTGATGGGACAGACGGGCAACTGGGTGGAGGTGCAGATCCGCAGCGAGCGCATGGACGAAATCGCGGAAAAAGGCTTCCCTGCCTACTACAAGTACAAGACTGACAATCAGACAGAAAGCGGCTTCGACGAATGGCTCAAGAAAGCCCAAAACCTCATCAGCAACGAAAGCCACAACGCCATCGAGTTCGTCGATAGCTTCAAGCTCGACCTGTTTTCCGACGAAATCTCCGTCTTCACGCCGCGAGGCCAGATGATTCCGCTGCCCAAGGGCGCCACCGTCTTGGACTTCGCCTACAGCATCCACTCCGAAATCGGCGACCACAGCATCGCCGCCAACGTGAACAGCCACCTCGCGCAGCTCAACCAGAAGCTCCGCACCGGCGACCGCGTGGAGGTCATCACCAGCGAAGCCCAGCATCCGCAAGAGAAATGGTTCGAGTTTCTCGTGACGGCCACGGCCAAGTCGCGCCTCAAGAACGGCATCAAGGAATACCGCCGCACCTTCCGAGAAGATGGCGAGAAGAAATACGATGAAATCATGCGGAAGCTTGGCCTCGAAGCCTCTAAAGCCAACCGAAACCAAATAATGTCCATCGAGAAGCTCACCAGCGCGGTCGATTTCTACTATCACGTGGCCACTGGAAAAATCGACGAGCGCATCATCCGCGACGTGCTGAAACCGCAGTCGGGCAGCGCCAATTTCGTGCGCTATCTCACCTTCGGGCTGTTGGGCAACAAGGAAAAAGACGAAACGCCGTCAATCACCTCATCGGGCGAGTTCGACTTCAACGTGTCGTCGTGCTGCAATCCCATTCCGGGCGACGATGTCATCGCGTTCAGCTTCCCGGGCGAGCCGCTGCAAATCCACCGCAGCGACTGCCCCAAGGCCATCCAGCTCTCGGCCCGCCACGGCAACAACATTGTGAAGGCCAAATGGCAGCCAAAAAGCGAGATTGCTTTCCTCGGCGAACTGAAAATCACTGCATTAGACACCGCCGGACTGCTCAACCGCATGACCAACGTGCTCTCCAACGAGATGCACCTCAACCTGCACGCCCTCCACATGGAAGCCAAAAACGACCTCGTGGAAGCCACGCTGTCGCTTTATGTACACAATACCAAGGAGTTGGACGACCTCATCGGAAAACTTTCACACCTCAAAGACGTGCAAAAAGTCATCCGAAAAACCAACAACGAAGGAAAATAACACACCGTATTTAGAATTATTCTTAATTTTGCCCCGTTTTTATCCTTCAAGGCATGAAAGAAACGTTAGACAACTCCTACCTTTCCGTCAAGAAGCTGTTCACCGACTATCTTCAGCAACGGAAACTGCGCAAAACGCCGGAACGCTTTGCCATCCTCAAGGAGATTTACTCCACCAACGGGCATTTCGACATCGACGCACTCTACAACCAGATGAAGGAGAACAAATACCGCGTGAGCCGCGCCACCTTATACAACACCATCGAACTGCTGTTGGACTGCGGCTTGGTCATCAAGCACCAGTTTGGACACAATCGCGCCCAATACGAGCGCGCCTACAAATTCCGCCAACACGACCACTTCATAGATGTTGAAACCGAACAAGTGTTGGAGTTCTGCGACCCGCGCCTGCTCGAAATCCAAAAGTCGATTGAGGAGCATTTGGGCGTTGAAATCACGCATCATTCCTTGATTTTTTATGGACGGAAGAAAAGTTGAAAGGAAAGAGTTGAAAGGAAAGAGTTAAGAGTGTGAAATTGTAGGGCTGTCATACTGGGGCAGCCAATAATGAAATCTAAAATCTTGAAATCTGAAATCTTGAAATCACAATATATGAACAAATTAGATATTCTCCTCGGTTTGCAATGGGGCGACGAAGGCAAGGGCAAAGTCGTGGATGCCCTCACCCCAAACTATGACATCGTGGCGCGTTTCCAAGGCGGCCCCAACGCCGGACACACCATCAAGTTTGAAGGCAAGAAATTCGTGCTGCACAACATCCCATCGGGTGTGCTCACCCCGGGCTGCATCAATGTCATCGGCAACGGCGTCATCATCGACCCCTTTATATTAAAAGGTGAAATCGAAGGCCTGAGCGAGGCCGGCTTCGACCTGCGCCAAACGCTGAAAATCGCCAACCGCGCCCACCTGATTTTGCCCACCCACCGCGCCATTGACGCCGCCAACGAGAAAGCCCTCGGCAAAATGAAAGTCGGCACCACGCTGAAAGGCATCGGTCCGACCTACACCGACAAAACCGCCCGCAAAGGCCTTCGCATCGGCGACATCGGTCTGGCTGACTTCCGCGAGAAATACAACAGACTGAAAGAAAGCCATTTGCTACAAATCAAGAACCTCAATTTCGACATGGACGAACTTCGTTTGGACGGCATGACCTTCGCCGACTACGAACAAGCGTGGTTTGAGGGCGTGGAATACCTGAAGCAATACGAGTTCATTGACGGCGAATACTACATCAACGAGGCCCTCAACGCGGGCAAGAAAGTCCTCGCCGAAGGTGCCCAAGGCTCCATGCTCGACGTGGATTTCGGCAGCTATCCCTTCGTCACCTCGTCTAACGTGATTGCCGCGGGCGTGTGCTCGGGCTTGGGCGTTGCACCCAACCGCATCGGCAAGGTGTTCGGCATCTTCAAGGCCTACTGCACCCGAGTGGGTACGGGTCCCTTCCCCACCGAGTTGTTCGACGAAACTGGCGAAACGCTCCGCCAAAACGGGCACGAGTTTGGCGCCACCACAGGCCGTCCGCGCCGTTGCGGCTGGCTCGACCTGCCCGCGCTGAAATATGCCGTCATGCTCAGCGGCGTCACCGACCTGATGATGATGAAATCCGACGTGATGAACGATTTCGAGACTTTGAAAGTCGCCACGGCCTACCGCCACAACGATCAGGAAACCAAACACTTGCCGTTTGCAGCCTGTACCGAAACGATGGAACCCGTTTACACAGAACTTTCTGGGTGGCAGCAGAGAATCGAAGGCAAGATTCCGCAGAAATTGGAAAATTACATCCGTTTCATTGAGGATTACGTTGGCATTCCCATCAAGTTCGTTTCCTATGGGCCGGACAGGACACAAAATGTATGGAGATAAACGGTTTCTGTGTTTGAGAAGTTTTTCGTAACTTTGCCCCGCAATCAACAATCGATTCATTATGAGTACCGAGATGCAACAAACCATAGCCGATTATTTCAAGACCCAACCCATTTTGCGGGCATGGCTTTTTGGCTCGTTTGCCCGAGGTGAGGAAACTCCTTTGAGCGATGTGGATTTGCTTGTACAGTTTGACAAAGACGCAAGAGTGAGTTTGTTGAAACACGCTTCCATGATTAATGATTTGGAGGCTTTGCTCGACCGTTCAGTTGACCTTGTGCCTGATGGAAGATTGTACCCACGAATTGCTGATAGTATCAACCAAGACAAACTACTGATATATGAGAGAGCCAGTTAGAGACCGTGAACGATTAGAACACATCCTTGAAGCCATCGACCGTGTTCTTAGTTTTGCCGAGGGAAAAACGAAAGAAGAACTGGGAACTGACAGAATGAATTTCTATGGCATTGTCAAGAATATCGAAATCATTGGCGAGGCCGCATACAAGTTGACAAAAGCGTTTCGCATAGAACACCCTGAAACTCCTTGGGACGACATTATAAAAATGCGCCATATTCTCATTCACGACTACTTCCAAATAGACGAAGAAGCCGTCATTTATGTTATCGAGGACAACCTTCACCCTCTCCGCGAACAAGTTGCCCGCTATTTGGCGGAAACCAACTGGGAAGAATGGGAGAAAAACGAAGTCGTGATTACCGAATCCGCCACCCACAAAACCCTTATACAAACTGCCACCCGCATGAAGTCGCGTGGTTATGGATTAGATGAAATTTGCAAAATCACAGGCCTCGGTCGAGATGAAATCGAATGGCTGTAGAATAAATATTTGAAAAAATGATCATTTTAGAAAAACCATACGTATCAGCCCCGTTGGTGGCTTATCTTGAAGAGAAACAGATTCCCGTGCTGCACAACGACATGGCGGCACAACTTACCGCCGAAGGGCATCGCCTCAATTTGTTGGACGACAAGCAGTTTGTTGAGAAATACCAACAGAACGGACAACTTTACGCCGTTTCAGAGAACGCCTTGGTGTGGCTCTATGCCCAACTGCCCGATTCGGAATTGGTGAAGAAAGTCAAGATTCTGAAAGACAAGGTCGCGTTCCGCCGCATCTGCCAGCAGATTTATCCCGACTTCTATTATAAAGAGGTGGAGATGAAGGCCTTGCGCAGTCTCAATCCTGACGAGTTGCCTTTGCCGCTCGTGCTGAAACCCGCTGTGGGCTTCCTCAGCGTGGGCGTCTATATTGTCCGCAACAAGGAGGAATGGCAGGCCGCATTGGACGACATTGACCACAACTTCGCCAAGCAGTGCGCCGTCTTCCCCGATACGGTTGTGCGCAGCGAAATGTTTGTGCTTGAGCAGTTTATCGAAGGCGAGGAATATGCCGTGGATGCCTACTACGATGCTGAGGGCAAGCCCAACATCATCAACATTTTCCACCACATCTTCAAAAGCGAGACCGACGTCAGCGACCGCCTCTACTGCATGAGCAAGCAGATTTTTGAGAGCAACTACCCCGCTTTCAACCAGTTCTGCATCGACTTGAATGGTGCTTTGGGATTGCGCAACTTCCCGATGCACGTGGAATTCCGCGTGGACAAAAACACAGGTCGCGCCATCCCGATTGAGGTGAACCCACTGCGTTTCGCCGGCATGTGTCTCAACGACATCACGCGCCACACCTGCCACTTGCTGCCCGTGCAGGCCTACTTCGAGGGCATCCACCCCGATTACGCCACCCAATGGAACGGCATCGAGAACGACGTATTCAGTTTCATTGTTTTGGACAAGCCCTACGACACCAACCGCAAACTCGACTTCGAGCGCATCAAGCGGCACTTCCACGGCGTTTTAGAAACCCGCGACATCATGAACCCCGCCATGAGCATTTGGGGATTCCTATTCACGCAAACTTCGCCCGAGCACAAGGCCGAATTGCAGGAGATTCTGCACTCTACTTTGGAAGAGTTTATGGTTTGATTTCGGATAAATATTTGCCAAAAGGTGGTAGGCTTACCACCTTTTGGCAAACATTTTTACATTGATGGGGTGATAAACACGCGCCAGCCACCATTGTTGAAGTTTCTCTCGACATAATGTTTTTCAACCAGTTGGTTGACCAATTTCTGCACCGCCGACATATTGATGCCAGTCTGATGCTGGATTTCAGCAATGGAAAGCACAGGCTCGGTAAGCATCAGCGTCAAGATTTTGCTGTAATTCGGCGAACGGAACTGTATGCGCTCACCGTCATACCACCAAAGGTTTTCATCATGCTCGGTCAAAAAGCAAACATCGGTATATATTTCTTTGGTTACCAATCCTTTGAAATAAGTCATGAAAGGCCTGATTTCCTTCAAGGTGGCATGGGCACCAGCTGCGGGAGTTTTCCCTGTCTGCAAATCCGCCTGATGCAAGGCCTCAAGATATTCCTTCTTTTTTCTGCTCCTCACCACAATCATTGGATAGCCATGACGAGCCAGAATATAGTTCACCAAAAGTCGTGCAATGCGACCATTGCCATCCTCGAATGGGTGAATACGGATATAGCGGTAATGAAACAAGGCCGCCAGTTCAACTGGCGAAAGTGTTCCTGCCTGCTCCTCCTTGTTGTACCAATCCACAAGGTCGGTCATCAAGGCAGGAGTTTCTTCAGGTGAAGCATAGTCGAAACGGTCGCCATAGCGCGTAATGACACTGTTCGGGCGGGTTTTATATTGTCCAGCGTGAATCACATAACTCGTCTGCACCCCGCCAGGAAGCATCCTATACACCGGGTAATCCTCACGTAACAAGGTGTGGTGCAATGTACGAATAAAATTCTGGGTAAGAGGAGTTTCTTTGGTAACCGTTTCAGTTTTCATCATCTTCAAACTGACATTGCTCGCCATCATGTCTTGCACATCCTTCACATCGGCTTCGCCCACCACCTTGCCAAACAGTAGCAACAACTCGGTTTGTCCGTAGGTCAGTGTGTTGCCTTCAATATGGTTGCTGTTGTAATTAAAATCAATGGTAAACCTACGACTCAATCGCTCTCGGTCGTAATCCGAAAGCGGTTGCAAGGCCTGCCACGCACCAAAGGCTTTCTCTAACGTCAAGTATTTCATATCACACAAATTTTGCAAAAATATTGTCAAAAAGGTGGTATAACAACCACCATTTCGACAACAAAATTACACATTTTTGCTGAATTGGATGGCTTTAGCGCATTTTTTTCTAAAAAAAGTGGTAGGCTTACCACCATTTTTTGTGGTAAAGCGACTTTTGGCACTTTATTTCCCACTTTTCCTCCGATTGCATTCCTTGCAAAGCATCTGGCAGTTTTCGGCAACGGTCTTGCCGCCGAGATGCCACGGGGTGATGTGGTCGGCCTCCATTTGTGAGAGGTCGAAATGTTGGCCGCAGTCGGCGCAAAATAGCGGAAGTTGAAGGCGAAGTCGCCGTTGATGCAGATAGTGCGCTGCTGGCCGTCAATGATTTCAAATTGGGTCGTGGGGTCTTGTCGTCGGACACACAGCGTGTGTCCGACGACCCGTTTTCGGACGCATTCGATGTAGCAGACGCATTCGATGCGTCTCTACAAGCCCAACACATCACATTGAGCGGGAAAACCTGCGTGAGCGTGTCGATGACGGCATCGCACTGTTTTTCCTTATAGACGAATTCGCGCTGGAACGGTGGCCTCACGTCGAGTTTGCCGCCGTAGGCGCGCACGCCGTTTTCGTTGTTGTCCGCGTAGCCTTTCGTCAGTTCGCGGACTATGATTTTGTGGAGTTCTATGTTCTTTTTTTCTGTTGTCTGTGTCTGCCCGAAGCTGCGCTGCGCTTGCATCGGGTTGATGTCGTTTCGCCCCTACGGGGCTTGTTTCATTCTCGGCAGCAGTTGCGCTGCACTCCACAACCTGCCTAATATCCTTCGCCCCTACGAGGCTGGGGCTTCCGCCGCCATCGTTACGGGCATTTCGGGTTGGAGAACTCGTAGTCCAAAGCGATTCTTCGGAAATTGTAGAACACAATGTTGTGCGGCGGGAAGTCCTTCGGGGGCATGCGCCATTGGCAGCCGGTTTTGTTGACATGGAGTATGCAGTTCATAATGTCTCGGAGAGATTATTTTCTCTTTCTTGTCAATGGTTCCAGAATTTTTTGCAATATTTGCCACTGTTAGAATATTTTTTTATCATTTTCAAAACAGCTTCTTAATAAAAACCTCTCAAAATCAATATGATAGATTTTTGAAAGATTTCTGCCCTTTAGGGCATCCCAAAAACCTCAAAATCCTTTCAAAACCTGATAAAGCCGCCGTGTCGGCAAGCCCATCACATTATAGAACGAGCCTTCCAAGCCGCTGATGCCCACATAGCCAATCCATTCCTGAATGCCGTAGGCACCCGCCTTGTCGAAAGGCTTGCAATGCGCTATGTAATAATCGATTTCCTCTTTTTCCAAAGCCGAAAAAGTTACTTTTGAAGTGGCTGCGAACGACTCGGTTTTCTCCGCCGAGCGCACCGTCATGCCCGTCACGACATGGTGGGTCTTCCCCGAAAGTTGCAAGAGCATCCTGAAAGCGTCGGCTGCATCTTTCGGCTTGCCCAAAATCTCGCCTTCGCAAATCACGACGGTGTCAGCCGTAATCAGCAGATAATCAGCGGGAAGCTCGTTGTCGGCAAAGGCCAATGACTTTTGCAGGCTCAAATGCTTCGGCACCTCGTCCAAAGGCATCTCGGGCGGAAAAGTCTCGGGCGTTTCCTTGGTCAGAATGGTGAAATCTACGCCCATGCCGCGCAACAGCTCTTGCCGGCGCGGCGACTTGGAAGCCAGAATGATTTGGTAGTGTTTTAGGTTTTCAAGCATTGTATTTTTTGTTTTTTTGACTGCGAGACACGGGACTTTTTACCACGAATACGCCTCCTCGGTCATCCACTTGCCATGGGTTTTCAGTACTTGTTCGATTAGGTCGCGCACGGCACCTTTGCCGCCTTCCTTCGGGCTGACGTAGGCACTGATTTCCTTCACTTCGTCGGCAGCATCGGCAGGGCAAGCCGCCAAACCCACGCTCTGCATCACGCGTAGGTCAGGGATGTCGTCGCCCATGAAGACAATCTCTTCTGGTTTCAGGCCTTTCTGCCCCATGTATTCGTTGATTTTCAGCACTTTATTGGAAATTCCCGTATAGACATCGACCACGCCAAGGCTGTTCATCCGTGTAATCATCGAGGGGCAGACCGCGCCAGAGATGACCGCCACGTTGTAGCCCAATTTCGTAGCCAATTGCAGCGCATAGCCGTCTTTCACGTTGGTAGCGCGCCACGGATAGCCGTCATGGTCGGAATAGACCTTGCCGTCGGTCATCACGCCGTCGTAGTCGAAAACAAAAGTGGTAATGGGTTGGAACAGGTTGCTCATAGGATTGAAATTTCGGCCAAAAATAGTTAATTTTCGCGAAAAAACGCGCCATAAAGTAAAATTGCTTAATTTTGCACCTTATTTAATACCGATTTATGAGAGTTAGACATCAAACGAACCCGGAGGAAATCGTGGCCGCGACGATTGAGGCCATGGAAGCCGTGAAAGGAAAGGAAATCGTCACCTTGGACTTGCGCGAAATCACCACAGCCGTGACCGACTATTTCGTCATCTGCCACGCGCCGTCGAAGACGCAGGTGGATGCCATCGCCGACAAGGTCGAGGACTTGGTTTTCGAAAAAACACACAACAAGCCCTACCACATTGAGGGCCGCGACAATACGGAATGGATTTTGATAGACTTCGTGGATGTGGTCGTCCATGTATTCCTCGAATCAGCGAGAGGCTATTACAAATTGGAGGAACTGTGGGCCGACGCCGAAAGGATTGTCAAGCAGAACGAAGACTAACAAAATCAAAACCAACAATTA
>ONVP01000051.1 GCA_900321315.1 uncultured Bacteroidales bacterium | reverse complement strand
TGGTTTACGATTTAACTTGTTGCTTTCCAGTATCAAAATTGGAAATAAATAAACGACTGCAAATCCGCCGTGATGAACTGATAGATGACGAACACGATGAGGGCGCAAACCACGACCATCAGCGGCAAGGGCATCTTGGCGAACCAAAGGCGATAACGACGCTTGAAGTTCTCTGGAAGCCAATGGATTATCAGACCTATCACTATGAGAATGAATACGTTGCTGTAATGGCTGACGATGTCGGGGATTTGCTCCAAACGCCAGCGGCTGCCCATTTGGTTCACCATGTTTTTGGCGGTGTTCCAAGCGGTTTCGTTGGCTTCGGCAGGGTCGAGGTTGGAGCCGCTGCGGAAGAACAGTCGCGTGAAGGTGATGAAGGTGAAGGTCTGGAAAATGGCCCAAGCGTCTTGCAGCCATTGCAGGGCTTTCTTTCCACCCAGAATGTTGTAAATCAAGCGGATGACATTACCTGCAAGGATGATGGCGCACCACACAAAGAGCAAATTGAACACTGGTTGCGGCACGAAAATGCTTAACAAACGCAAACCTAACGTGACCATTAATATAAATAAGGTGCGTCCGTAAATGCTCCAGTCGCGCCAAAACTTGTAGAACACCATGCCGAGGCCGTTCAAGCCGCCCCAAATCATAAAGTTCCACGAAGCGCCATGCCACAGGCCGCCAAGCAGCATCGTGTCCATGGCGTTGATGTTGGTAGTGATTTTCTTGCGTTTCTCCGGCTTGAAGATAGCCACCATGGCGATAATCAGCGCCAGCAAGCCGATGCCTGCGCCAACCCACCAACTGCCCGAAAGGAAAGTGGCGATGGCGGCAATCATGATGATGATGCAGAAGGAGCCGAAAGTGGCGTCGCGGTTGCCGCCAAGCGGGATGTAAAGGTAGTCTTGAAGCCAGCGCGAAAGTGAGATATGCCAGCGTTTCCAGAACTCGCCCGGACTTTTGGCCTTGTAAGGCGAGTTGAAGTTCGTGGGCAGATAAAAACCCATCAGCATGGCCACGCCAATGGCGATGTCGGTGTAGCCCGAGAAGTCGGCATAGACTTGCAGCGAATAGCCGAACAAAGCCATAAGATTCTCAAAACCAGTGTAAAGCAACGGGTTGTCGAACACGCGGTCGATGAAATTGACAGCGATATAATCGCTCAGCACGATTTTCTTCACCAAGCCGTTCATGATCCAGAAAATGGCGATTCCGAACTGCCTGCGGCTGAGGAAATAAGGCTTGTGGAGCTGTGGGATGAACTCGTTGGCCCTCACGATGGGACCAGCCACCAACTGCGGGAAGAAGCTGACATAGAAGCCAAAGTCGAAGATGTTCCTGACAGGCTCGATGCGGCGGCGATACACATCCATGATGTAGCTGATGGCTTGGAAAGTATAGAACGAAATGCCCACGGGCAGCAAAATATCATCTACGCTGAAACGGTTGCTTCGGGTGAGCTCGTTGCCCGCCCACGAGAACACGTCGAACACGCGGAACTCGGTGTGAAACAGGTTATTGACGACATCGGTGAGGAAATAGGCGTACTTGAAATAGCAAAGTATGGACAAATTCACGATCACGCTGAGCGCGAGGATGAAATTCCGGCTGCCATTCTTTTTTCGTGTGTGAAGCCATTTTCCCGCGAAGAAGTCATATAAAGTAATGAAAATCAGAATTAAAGTGAAGAGTCCGCTGGTCTTGTAATAGAAGAACAGGCTGGCGAAAAACAGGAAGGCGTTGCGCAGCAGGCACTTGTTCCTGAAGACGCAAAAGACGGCGAACACGAGAGCGAAAAAAGCCCAAAAATAGAATTGGGTGAACAGCAACGGGTGCGCCTTGTCGAAGGAGAAAAGGTTGATGCCGAACTCGGTCGCTATGTTGAGAATGCCCTCCATTTATTGTTTCGCGTTGTGTTTTGTGTGTTGTATATAGCTTTCAATCAAGGCGTTATAGAGCAAGTCACCCATCAGTTTGTAGCCGTCGCGGGTGAAGTGTATCTTGTCTTTTTGCGCCAGTCCGGCCTTTTCCCAAGCCTGCATGGATTTCAGTCCGCCCATCACGTCGAACTGGTCCCAAACGGCACCACCGTAGTCCTTGGCCATTTCCATGAAGGCTTGTTGGACGACTTTCCCGTTGGGGTTCACTTCGTAAACGCGCTTTTTCTTCACCCGTTTGCGTTTGAAGCTGTCGTTGTTGGTCACGAAGAGCAGGGCGCAATCGGGATTGACGCGCTGCATGATGTCGATGAGTTCGGCGTAGTTTTGCTTAAAGGTCTCTTTTTCAAAGTCTTTCTCCGCTGCGTCGTTAATGCCGATGCCGAAGATGATGAGGTCGGGCTTGACCAATTCAAGGTCGCGTTCGAAATCGTCGCAACGCAGGTACGACGGCACGCTGGCGCCGTTCACGCCCACGCCATGCACACTGATGCCCGGCAGGTCGTTCTCCAACAGCACACCCGTGAGGGTAAACTCGCCCTCAACGGTGTCGAAGAAGATGCAGATGGAGTCGATATAGTCGGGCAGTTCGAAAACGTATTGCGAAAGCGTGTCGATAGGCAAGCCGAGGAGCGTGTCGCCGTCGCAGCCGAGGAGCGGAACGACATTCTCGGTTTCAGAATAACCGATAAGCGTCACCTTGTTGAACTCATAGCGCGGCGGGCAGTGGGAGGGATAGCGTTCACGCACGATGATTTGGATGCTCGCGGTGTTGTCGGTGGTGGTGACTGCCGCGCCGGCCAAGCCCATGCGCTTGTCGGTGTCGCGGCGCACGGCGTTGCGGCAATATAGCCATTCGCCCGTGGAATGAATGACATAGTGCGAGGGGTTGTTGGTGCCGCCTGCCGTGAAGGGAAACAGGAAATATGGGCCGCCCATCAAGTCGTTGCCGATGCTGATGAGGTTGTCACGAAACTGCTGGGTGAAAGTGCCGGCCTGCACGTGCGAGCCGCCGATGTGGAGGATGCTGAGGTTGCCTTGGCCCATTTGGATGACGGAATCCATCTTGCAGAAGAACCGCTCCATGGCGGTGCTGTCGCCAGGGATAATCAGCTGGTTGCGCTCGAAATGGGCGAAAGCGTAGTCGGGCAAAGGCCGCAACGCGGGTGCTTGGGCACGGCTTGCCAAGCCCGAAAGCAACAAAGCTATGATGATTGTCCAGTGTTTCATTTCGTTTCGAAGGGTTTGTAGAACGGTGCTAATCTCCAATAGGGCATCCGCAGCGAGTCTTCGCTCTTGTCGCGGTTCACGAAGTCTATGACCTCTTGGTTGGGCACGCGCTGTCGCAGTTGGTAAAAATCGTAGTAGGTGGTGAACGACTTGGCCAAACTTGACCCGATTTCCTGCGCACCACGGAAGGTGAAATGCACATAGTCGGGGCCGGCCAACGGTGGCGAATGCTTCACCCATTGCACCATCGAGCCTTCGCCGCCCATCACGTGGAACATGTCCCAATAGGCCACGTCGTTGCGCAAGGCCATGGCGCGGAGCGAGTCGTTCAGTTCGGGCAATCCTCGCCATGTGCCCATCTTGCCGTTGTAGCTCTTGCCCATGTCGGCTGGGCCGATGAACATGAAGGTTGACTGCGGCGCCACCCTTTTCATGAAAGCAATTTGTTTTTCAAGCTCTTTCATGTAGGAGGCGATGTTTTTGCTTCCCGCGATGCTTGGCATTCGGTTGCCTCCGAACTGCATGATGACCAAGCGTGTGTCGAGTTGGTCGAACGACTGCCGCATGACGCTCTCGTTGAGGCGGGTGAAGATGGTGCCCGAGCAGCCGCGCAAGGCCACATTGTCCAAAGCCACACCTGCTTCGCCGTCCAGGAGGACGGCATAGACTTCGGCATTGCCCTTGAAGCTGATGGTGCCTTTCCTGACCTCGGCGGGCAGCATCCAACTGACGAGCGACACGCTGTCGTTGGCATCAAGCACTTTGGCCTCCATGACCATGGTGTCGCAGCGCAGCGAAGCCGTGAAGCCTTGGGTGTTGCGCCCGAGCAATACCGATACCGACGAAATCTGCTTGGCCTTCGGGAAAGCCTGCGAATGGTTGGTTCGCGAGAACGTGATGGAGCCTTGTCCGGTCGCCTGACCAAACTGCATCATCACGCCATAGCGGTTGTGTCCGGCGCGGCGCGTGGTGGAGTCGCCATAGAGTGTGTAACGACAGAGGCCGGAGGCGTGTTGCGACACCGAGATGGTGGCCACGGTTTGGATGGCCGGAATCATGTTGGGGCCTGAGCCGCCAAAAAGCTCCTGAAGCTTCTGCCGCAGCACGGAGCTGATCCTGTCCATCTCGATTTGCGAGTCGCCGTAATGCATCACGCGATAGACTTTGCCCTCCCTTTTGGCCCGCTCGAATTGGGCAAAAAGCGTGTCGAAAAACGTGTAGTCGTCGTTGGGAAGATAAATGCGGTTGGGATTTTCCTTGAGGTAGTCGCGGAAAAAGACGAGGCTGTCGTACATCGTCTCGGAGCAAGTCATCTCGAAGCTCTTCTTCACGCTGCTCATCACCGCGTCCACGTCCACGTCCTCCGCCTTGCCTTCGTTTTGGTCGGCGGCCAACGAGGGGAAGCGCAGGGTAAATCTGCCTACTGCCAAGCCCTCAGCGGGAAAGAACACCCAACCCGTCACCAAAAGGGCGATGACGGAGAAGATGAACAATAAGGTTCGTATCGGTTTCATCGTTAATTTAAGTCGTCTTTTCGTTTGCGGCCGCAAAAATACGGATTTGTTTGTTTCCGTTTTCACACAATGATTTCTTTTTTACTACTTTTGCACCCTCAAATTCGGGAAGAATGGAACAGTTTGACAGGACTAAAGAGCTGGAAACCAAAAGCATCCGCCAATTGTTATGGATGTATGCGCTACCGAGCATTGTCAGCCAGATTATAGCGTCGGTGTATAACATCGTGGACCGCGTGTTTTTGGGGCAATGTGTGGGCGCGTTGGCCATCGCAGGCTTGGCCATCACCATGCCCATCATGAACATTGTTCATGCCTTCGGCTCGTTGGTGGGTGTCGGCTCCTCGGCAAGAATGTCGATTGTCTTGGGCAAGAAAGACATCAATTGGGCGGAGAAAATCTTGGGCAACAGCCTGATTCTGACTTTCTTTCTCGGCTTCCTCTTCGTCACTGGTGGTTATGTGATCATGGACACGATTTTGACCATGTTCGGTGCCTCAGCCGACACCATCGCCTATGCGCGAGAATACATGGATATCGTGTTGCCCGGCATGTTTATGACCACTGTCACCTTTAACCTCACGGGCTTGATTCGCGCCACGGGCTATCCCACCAAGTCGATGTGGATTTTGGCTGGCGGTGCCATTCTCAACATCGCCCTCGACGCCCTTTTCATTTATGCCTTAGACTGGGGCATCGGCGGAGCGGCATGGGCCACCACCATCTCCATGACCGTTTCGGGCATCGTCGCCGTGAGCCATTTCCTGCAAAAGAAATCCTTCATCCGTTTCCGCCGTCATGCTTGGCAGCCAAAGGGTTACATCTTCCGCAACATCCTGCTCATCGGCATGAGTCCTTTCCTGATGAACGTGGCCGCGTCGGGTGTGGTGGCCTTGCTCAACCGCCAGCTCATCCGCTATGGCGGCGACTTGGCCGTGGGTGCCTACGGCATCGCCAACACCTTCGGCGCGCTCAGCGTGATGCTCATCCTCGGCGTGTGCCAAGGGATGCAGCCCATCGCGGGCTACAACTACGGCGCTGGCCATCCTCACAGGCTGAAATCCGTCTATACGCTGACGCTCAAGGTGAACGTGTTCATCGGTTTCCTTGGCGCCTTGCTCGCTCTGACGCTGCCACAAATCCTGCTGCGCGCCTTCACCACGGAGCAAAGCCTAATCGACATCGGCGTGCCGGCCATGCGCTTCATGTTGGTGATGTTCCCGCTCGTGGGCTTCACCATCACCAATTCCAACTTCTTCCAGAGCATCGACAAGCCTTGGATTGCCATCGTCACCAGCCTTTCGCGGCAGGTGCTTTTCCTCGCCCCGATGATTTACGTTGTTCCGACGCTGTTCATCGACGCGGGCGGCAACGGGCTTACGGGCGTTTGGGCCTCGATGACCATCTCCGATGTGCTCGGAGCCGTGCTCGCCTTCCTGCTGATGCTCATGCAACGCCATGTCTTCAAATCCGCCGAATGATGGACCTCAGCAAAGCCATAGCCACTGCCACCAACACGCACATCGTTGATTCATGCCAAATCAAGGACAAAGACGACATTCGGGCTTATCTGCAATGCTTGCGCGAGCAGTCGTCGCCCGAAATGGCTGTCAATCAACGCGACTTGGAGTCGCAGGTGCGCGAGTGGCGCTCGCACAACTTCTTCTATCTCATCCACATTTTCCGCAGCCGCACCAAAGACGTGGACTTGGAATTGCAGCAGTCGTGGCCCCGCGAGCTGTTCTGCCGCGTGGTGGATTCCTTTTATTTTTGGTAAAAAACCGCAAACTATGACCCGCATCAACCGCATCACCCACATGGAAGCCCTCTTCGACAAGAGCGAGGAGGTCGTCCGCCGCCTTGACCAAGCCCTCAAAGATTTCGCTGCCCTCCAACCCGCCATCGCCGAACTGGAAGCCTACTACACCTCTGCCCAATGGCGCAAGGACTTTGAAGCCGACGAAGCCGGCAAACTGCCGAAAGACCTGAAGCGCGGGGTGCTCAGCGAGGATGGGGTTTGGAATTTGCTTTCGGATTATGGGCGGTTGAAAGAAATTGTATGTGAAAAACAAGAGAAATAGAGATTTATTCTCTCAGCGATGAGAAGCTCTTTGTTGGTGAGAAGGACAATTGGGACAGTTTTTTCTTGCAAGCTAAATGGAAAAGTAGTATTTTTGCAATTTATTATTTTGCTTGTGTTAAACACATTTTCAAATGGCTGAATGTCAAAAACATAGCGTAATAGACCTTTTCGCAGGTTGTGGTGGCTTGTCACTTGGTTTGTATCAAGCCGGATGGGAGGGTCTGTTTGCAATTGAAAAAAACGCTTTTGCTTTTGAGACATTGAAATATAACCTCATTGATAACAAGCACCATTTTAATTGGCCCGACTGGCTGCCTCAAACGGAACATGAGATCAATGAGGTGTTGGACAAATACCCAGAACAACTTAAATCACTAAGAGGCAAGGTGGATTTGGTTGCCGGAGGTCCTCCGTGCCAAGGTTTTTCGATGGCAGGTAAACGCGTTGAGGAAGATGTCCGTAACCAATTGGTGTTTTCTTACATTAAGTTTATCGAGTTGGTGCAGCCCAAGATGATTCTTTTTGAGAATGTCAAGGGCTTCACATACGCCTTCGATAAGAACAAGAAAGACGGCGCCGAGCCCTATTCACATAAAGTAATACGTGGGTTGGAAGAATTAGGGTACAATGTTAAGCCACACGTCATAGACTTTTCCAATTATGGTGTCCCGCAACGTCGCAAACGTTTCATCTTAGTGGGTGTTCAAAAAGATGTTGGTTCTCCTGAGAATTTCGAAAATCTATTGATGGAAAACCGAGGCAACTTCTTGTCACAAAAAGGATTGAAGCCAACCGTAACACTAAAGGAAGCCATTTCTGATTTGTTGCGTTCCAATGGAGAAGAGCCGAGTCCGGATCGCAAAGGATTTTATTCTGGAAAGTATGGCAACAAGAAACTGACGGCATACGAGAAACTGATGCGTGGGGATTATCCTCAAACGCATGAGATAGCAGACAGCCATAGTTTTGCAAAGCACAAACCGGAGAAGATGGATTGTTACAAACGATTGTTGGCTGAATATCCGCAACGCGGCAAACGAATTGACGGAAAAGCCCGGGAGCCATGGGGAATTATGCAGCGCGGGATTACAGTTTTAGACCCGAACGCTGTTTCGCCAACCATTACCGGACATCCAGATGACTATTTGCATTACTGCGAACCCCGCATCATGACCGTTCGTGAATGCGCTCGCATCCAATCGTTTCCGGATTGGTACGAAATCAAGAAGAAATACACCACTGGCGGCAAGATGCGCAAGGTGGAAGTGCCTCGTTATACCCAAATTGGCAATGCCATTCCGCCGTTGTTTGCGGAGCAGGCGGGAATAGTGCTAAAAAAGATGTTAGAGCCATGAAAGACAGTTTGAATTTCAGAGTTAGTGCCGAACTGAAAAACATCTTGGGAAGGGATTTGATTACAAGTCCTGACATTGCCATATTGGAGTTGGTGAAAAACTCGTATGACGCTCATGCCTCAAAAGTGGAGATTACTTTTGATGATGATTATTTGTGCATTGCCGACAATGGTAAAGGCATGTCTAAGAGCGATTTAATAGACAAATGGCTATTTGTTGCCTATTCTGCCAAAAGCGACGGGACCGAGGATAAATCCTATAGAAGTAAATTCAAACGTCATTACGCAGGAGCAAAAGGCATTGGACGTATGTCGTGTGACCGATTGGCTCGTCATTTGAAGCTCACCACTCGTAGCTCTGAAGAAAACAAAACCGAGATTCTTTACGTGAATTGGAGTGTTTTTGAACATGACAAACTGGCTGAGTTTGATACGATTGACATTCCTCACGAAACAACAAATGAAATCCCTCATTTCCCATGGGATTTTCATACAGGAACCATTCTAGAGTTTTCTGATTTACATGTTCAATGGTCTCGTGATGACATTCTTCGTTTGAAGAAATCATTGGAAAAAATGATCAATCCTTTTTCTGGGACTGATGATGATTTTCAGATTGAGATTATCGCTCCAAAAATGAAGCAGGAAGACAAAACAACTGCCTCGGACCATGAGAAAGTGAATGGAGTAGTTGAAAACACAATAGCTGATGTACTGAAACTAAAAACCACTCAGATAGAAAGCCGTATTGAAAACGACACAGTTTATACCACCTTAACTGACCGAGGTATAAAAATGTATGAAATCGAGGAGGAAAACACTAATTATAGAGAATTGACATCTGCTTCTATTAGTTTGTTTTATCTTAATCGAGCTGCGAAGTATAATTTTAGCGCAAAGATGGGGATACAACCGGTTAATTACGGCAATGTGTTTCTGTTTAGAAACGGCTTCAGAATCCTTCCATTTGGAGAATTTGACGATGATAGTTGGGGACTAAATCAACGTCAACAACAAGGATACAACCGTCGTATTGGAACCCGTGATTTATTCGGACGAGTTGATGTTGAGACAGATGATGTCAATTTGATTAAAGAGGTTTCAAGTCGTGATGGTGGTTTGATAAAAACAGCCGCTTCCCAACAGTTAATGGATTATTTCTCAGAAACACATAAAAGGTTGGAACGGTATGTTGTTGGCGTTTTGTGGGGAGAAGGATTCGTTAGAAAAGATTACTTCATCAATCAAAGCTCTGCGTTAAAGGCAAGAGAACAGTTGCAAGAAAAGGATAAAGACCAAGAATCGGCCAAACATTTGTATGATAATATCGGTAGCAAAGTGGACTTCATGCAGTTAATCCGATCGCTTGTGAATGATAGTAGCATCACGGTGAAATACTACAATGAAGAATTGGCTGACATAGTATCCAATCCATCCGAAACAGAGGTAATTCAAGCCCAGATGTTTGAAGATGTCCGTAAAATGGCCGAGAAAACAAATGATGGCGCTTTGTTAGAAAAGATAGCTGACTTTGAGCACCACATGGATGAGTTGCGTCGCCAGAAAGAAGAGGCTGAACGGAAAGCAAAGGAGGAGGAAAAGAAAGCGGAAGAGGCAAAAAAGAAAGCTCAAGAAGAGATGGAAAAAAGAGAAAAAGCCGAGCGCGAACGTGATGCCCAAATCCAGAAAAACAAGTATCTGTCGGCAACACGAAACACCTCAAAAGATGTTTTGGATTTAATCCATACGGTTCTTATATCTTCTACAAATTCAATCAGCTTGATAAAGACAGCGAAACTACAACTTGCAGACAATGACCTTGTCGGTTTAAGAGAATCGCTAGACTCATTTGATTATGATATCAACAGAATCCACCTGCTATCAAAAATGATAACCAAGGCAGATTTGGCATTATTGTCCGAATCACAACTGATTGACATAGAAAACTATATCAAGGAGTATTTCTCAAACTACAAGCCAAAGTGTAAGGTCCTATATCATTCTAACATCACAGAGGTTCTGGAGAAAAAGATTCCGGTTCTGGATCTATCCATTGTATTAGATAATCTTATAAGTAACTCGGAAAAAGCCAATGCCACGGAGTTCAGAATTGATTTTTCTAGAGATGGAAGAACTTATATAGTTGATTTCACAGATAATGGTGTTGGGGTTGATCTGGACCATTTTACGGCGGATAACATTTTCGAGGAAGGCGTTACCAATCGTAGAGGTGGTTCGGGAATAGGTCTAAGCACAATTAAAGAGCGAATGAAAAACGAACTAAACGGTGACATTCAGTTTGTAGGAAATGGATTACATTTTGAGACCGGCGCCACGTTTAGGTTGTTCTTTGAATAATTTGACAATATGAAGAAGACAAAATGCATATTACTATTTGATGATAAAGACCAAACAAAAATCATAGATAGCATCAAGCTTTCAACAAGGCAAGAATTCGATTTGGATTTCATATTCATCCGAACCAGTTCCGCCGAGTTGAAAAAAGAAGATTCGGAAGATTTGGATGCCACAAAGCTGAAAGATAAAATAGCTTCAGAAATCAAAAACAAACAGATAGACATAGCTCTTACAGATTTTGGTTTGGATTGTGACTATCTGAATGGATTGGATGTAGTTCACATGGTTCACGAATTTCGAAGAAACTTGAACTTTTTCGTGTATTCCGGCAATTGGAATAAAGTGATCAATAGCGTTATCGGAGAAGACTATCAAAAAGCATCATCAGAACAACTTGTTGAGGGCATAAATCAATTGATTCACGACAAGATAATAGATTGCATTAGTAGAGTCGATTACCAAGAAGACCTCCTCAAGTATTTGCGACATGATAGCGAAGACAGCATGGAGCATCGTTTATGCGCTTTGTTACGGGCAAACGGCGATATGGTTTTCAGCTCTTGTTGCCCAGAATTAAAGGGAAAGACATTTCTAGAAATCGCCGAGATGATAGACAGCAAATCCGATGCCCGTTCCGAGCAATGGATTGAAGCCGTTTTAACCCAAACCATTGCATATCTCACCGAAGTCAACCGATGAAAAAGACTGTTTGCATATATCCGGAAGATTTCACAACGGCATTTCTTCGTCCGCTGTATGAACACATCTGCACGAGTTTCAATGCAGTTGGGGTTGGGTATGATACTTCTGGAGATGATGATCCGCTTGAACTCATTTTTAATGAACTTGAGGATGCTCAAACCGTTTTCTTTTTGGGCCATGGTATGAGCACGTGCCTCTATGCTAGCATTATCGATAACGTTCAATTAATCAATAAAAACAATATTGATTTATTAGAAGGGAAACGCTTGTTTTTGTTGGCATGTAATTCCAACCCGTTCATAAAGAATTACAAGTTGACCAACGCTATTGGTTTTGGCTTTATTCCCACCAGTTTGGATGATGTTAGACAAGCTAGGGTATTTCATGGTATCCATATAGAAGATCTTGACAAAAAAGATGTGGATTGTTTTAATACGGCTTTAGTAAATGCTTTCATTAATACAACTACCGATGCTACGATGGTTGATTTCCACCTGTTTAAGGAACGACTAAAGTTCAATATAAGCAGAGAAATTGTGCAATGCCTCTTGAAAAAAGAGGCTCCTAACCACAGAACCGTCGCAGACGAACTTTATTATGTTTATAAGGATTTGATTATTAGTTGAGTATGACAAAAAAAAGAAATACACATTCATAGATTTGTTCGCTGGCTGCGGAGGCCTTTCGGGAGGATTTAACCAAATTATGACTTTATAAACTATCGAAAATGAATAGAGAAATACAACTTCAATTATATCAAGACTTTATTATTAACTGCACACCAAATGCCAAAAGTGTCACGAACTACTCTGATTTCAAACGCATTAATGAATGTCTTGGGCTTCTATTTCCAGAAAAACAGGGAATATCCGTGTTGGATTTTGACAATCCTGTTGAGTTTGAGAGTATTATAGATGAATTATCCAAACAAAATACTATTATTGCTAATAGTCATTTT
>ONVP01000067.1 GCA_900321315.1 uncultured Bacteroidales bacterium | reverse complement strand
GGACGCACGCGGTGCGTCCCTACAGGTGGTGGACGTGATGGGGCGCGTCATCGTTTCGCGTGACGGACGCACGCGGTGCGTCTCTACGGCGGGAATGCCCGCAGGCGTTTACGTTTTGCGTTTGATTGACGGCGATTCCGTCAGGACGCAGAAGATTGTGATACCCTAATATTTGGGTTTGTAGGGCTGTCACACCGTGGCAGCCACACATTACGGCAGCCGTCATGGATTTTCATGGCGGCTGCCATAATATGACAGCCCTACAAGCCAAATTTCCGATTTCCGAAAGATTTGTTTTCGCGCTTTCGGGAAAAATCCTTATTTTCGCGGCGCGAAATTCTTTTGCGCCGATGTAAACACAGTATTCACTTATAAAGAAAGGGGGAAGGCATTATGATTAACAGCCTGAAAATCGGGAACTTGACTTGGCGTCATCTCAACAACCCAACCGAAGAAGACTTTGAATTCCTCAAAGACCGTTTCCATTTCCACCCCTTGGACATCGAAGACTGCAAGTCGGTGAACCAACGCCCGAAAATCGACATCTACGACGATTACTATTTCCTCATCCTCCACTTCCCCAACTTCGACCGCCAGAACAAGTTCGTGAAAATAAAGGAAGTGAAGATTTTCTGGGGCAAGGACTACATCATCTCCATCGAGAAGAACCCTTGGGGCGTGTCGCAACTCTTCGAGGAATATGAAGAGCGCATAATGAACAACGAGGAAATGAACATCAAAACCTCCGACCTGCTACTCTACCGCATCCTCGAAAAACTGATGACCGAGTCGGTGTATCTGCTCCGCAAGGTCGGCCTCGACGTGGAATTAATCAACCGCGAGTTGCTCCAGGAAAAACAAGTGAAAATCATCGAGCGCATCAGCGTGACGCGCAAGAACCTCATCCTCATCAACACCATCTTCAAGCCGCAGCTGAGGCTCTTCCACCTCTTCGAGACGGGCAAGGTGACAGGCTTCACCGACGACATCGAGTATATGGAAGACTACTGGGGCAACATCCTCGACTACCTGCAAAAGGTGTGGGACATGACCGAGGACTACGAGGAACTGATTGAAGGCCTCTCTATGACCTTCGACTCGATGCAGACCAACAAGACCAACGAAACGATGAAGATCCTGACCCTCGTTTCGACCATCATCCTGCCTCTGACCTTCATCACGGGCCTTTACGGGATGAATGTCGCCTTACCCTTCCAAGAATTCGGTTGGGCCTTTTGGGGCATCATGGGTATCATGGCGGTGGTGGCCGTCGGGTTCTATATCTATTTCAGGCACAAGAAAATGATGTAGAGACACATCGAATGTGTCCGCCTCAAAATGGTCGTTTGTCATTGTGGACGCATTCGGTGCGTCCCTACAGCACCATCATTTCACCAATAATTTCTCGTATTTCACCACGACGTTGCCGCGCATCATCCTGACGATGTAGCAGCCTTTGGCCAAATCGTGTGGCAAGGTCAGGGCAAAATCGCCAACAGCATTGCCTGTGGCTTTCATCAGTACGCGTCCGCACAAGTCACTGATAATCAACGCATCGAATACCTCTTGCTTGCCGCTTACATAAATTTCGTGCCCAGCCTCGACGGGATTGGGGAAAAGATACACCAACTCATTCATGTCCTCGTCGAGGCTCCAGGAAGGGTCCCAAATCATGCGGGCGTATTCCGGATGGTCGATGAAGGGGTTGCGGTTGTGCTGGTAATCCTCATAAATGGCGTTGTTGCGGTCTATCTCCTTCTGGCTCACGGGGTCTTGTTCGTTCCAGCGCATGAGCATCTGTATGGCCCACGGCTTGATTTCCGACTTCGTGGTCATGTCGCTGTTGCTCCAGTTGCCGTCTTCGCTGTAATAACGCACGCTCATGTACATCAGGGCACGGGCGAGGTCACCTTTGTATTCGTCGAGAGGTTCGAACACCGTTCCCGAGTAGCCTGTTGTTTTGCAAGAGCCTAATTTTGAGCCATTTCTCGAAGTCCACGATGCCGAGCGCACCTCGCCATAGGGGTAGTTGCTGCGGCGACCGTTCACATAGCCGTCGGTCGGGAAGATATGGTGCAAGTCGGTGCGGGCTGTGCCATCGTTGTTGAACCAGCTTTGCGGCCACGAGTGCTCGCGGTTGTAGCAGTCGCCCTCGGCGGTGTAGCCTCCGCTGCCGCATTGGTCGTTTCCAAGGTAATAAGTGTAAGGCGGGTTGCCATCGGGGCGGTCGGAGTACATGTCCCACACCACACCACTGCCTTTGTTGTCGGTGCTCCAGAAGGCATTCCAAAGGTTAGCATACGAGATGGAGGTATGGCCTTTGACAATGTCGTGCAAAGCCACCTTCAACTGATTGCCCGTCAAGCCGTTGGCGGAATTGTAATAGTCGGCAGGTTGCGCCGAAACCATCAGCGCAAACATTAAGCTTGTTACGAGAGAAAGAACCTTTTTCATTTTATCGTGAATCTGAAATCCTGAAATTTTAAATCTGAAATCCTAAATCACCTCCGTAAACATATACAAAATCGCAATGACCGCCATAAACACCGCCGCAGAGAATTCAATGAAACTCAGCCTCTTAATCATCTCCGGCGTGAATGAGGTGCGTACAATGAAGAACGACCACAAAAACCCTGCCACCACAACGGCCAGCATGAACCACAAGCCAAAAGGCATGAAACAGAAGCCCGTGAGCGACATCAGCAGGGTGTTCATCGCGGCGAGGACGGAGAGGCCAAGAATGTCCCAGTCCGAACTGACCGTGTAGAGCATCTTGCCTTTGAGCATCCGCATCGAATCGACGAACATCTTGACGGCCACCACGAGCATCATCGCGAAAACCAGATACTCAGCAATATAGAAAAAGAGGTGCGCTATCAGTCGGCCCAGATTGTAGCCGATGATGACGGCTACGCCTTGCGTGATGCCGAAAGTCAGCGGAATCAGGAACTTCTGCGCGGGCTTGTCGTCGGCCCTAAGCAGCCCCACCGAGCGTGTGGCCGCCGGCGAAGCGAGGCAGAGGACGAAGAGGATGCTGATGATGATTGCTGTAGTGGTCATGCTGCAAAATTACGCTTTTTTCCCTAAACAGCTTCTTTTCCACAAACAAATTTCGGGGACACCTGAAAAGGCATCCCCGAAATACTGATTGTTCATGGCATTTCATGGCGCGGCTCACTTGCCGAGCTTCGCCTCCACTTCTTCCTTGCTGATTTGCTTGGTGCAGAAGAACCAGTCGTAGCAGTGCAGGTCTTTTTCCTCGCCTTCCATGCGCGACTTGGCCACGCCACACGAGCCTGCAGGAGGAACGATGACTTCTTTGCCGGGACGCCAGTCGGCGGGCAGCGCCACGCCAAAGTTGTCAACGGTTTGAAGCCCGATAAGCACGCGCTTGATCTCGTCGAAGTTGCGTCCAAGCGACAAAGGATAATACATGATGGTGCGAATCCTATTGCTTGGATCGACGAAAAACACCGCGCGCACTGCCGACGTGTTGCTTTCGCCAGGCTGAATCATGCCATAGAGGTTGGCCACTTCCATGGTAATATCGACGATGAGCGGGAACTTCACTTCCATGTTTTTCAATCCGTTCCAGTCGATCTTGTCGTGGATGGTGCGCAACCAAGCGATATGGCTGTGCAGCCCATCAACCGACAATCCAACGAGTTGGCAATTGAGCTTCTCGAAATCAGCCTGCATGGAGGCAAAGGTCATGAACTCCGACGTGCAAACCGGAGTGAAATCAGCAGGATGGCTGAACAAAATCTTCCATTTTCCCGTATAGTCGCTCGGGAAGTTGATTTCTCCTTGTGTGGTCACCGCCTTAAACTCAGGGGCGAGGTCGCCGATTCTCGGCATTGCTTTTACTTGATTTTCCATAGTTAATTGTGTTTTAATTTGTTTTGTTGAAATTAATTGTTGGTATGTTTTTCGGATGCAAAAATATACACTGTTTTGATATAGGTCAAATTGATTTTGTTTATCTTTGCATCGACAAAATCTATACCCTATGACATTACAACAGTTGGAATACATTGTGGCCCTTGAGAAATACGGCCAATTCGTAAAAGCCGCCGAGGCATGTGGCGTGACGCAACCCACTTTGAGTTCGATGATCCAAAAGCTGGAAACAGAGCTGAACCTTCAGATTTTTGACCGAAACAGTCATCCTATCGGACTGACGGCGGCGGGCGAGAATGTTGTCAGGCAGGCCAAGGTCATCCTTTTTCATGTCAATCAATTAGAGGAAATGGTTCTGAGCGAACGGCAGATGGAATCGGGCGAGGTAAGACTTGGCGTCATCCCAACCGTGGCGCCTTACATACTTCCTGGTTTGTTCAAGGTAATCCATAGCCAATATCCCAACCTCGTCCTACGGGTGATGGAGGCGCGCACCTCGGTTTTGACGGAAAAGATAGAGCGTGCCGAAATCGACATGGCCTTGCTTTCAACACCGCTGAAAAACAACAACTTGCTCGAAATCCCTGTTTATTACGAGAAGTTTTTTGCCTATTTCCCGACGGGCAATCCTTTCCTCGAAAAGGAGCAGGTCCAAATCCACGAATTGCCGATTGACGATCTTTGGGTGCTCCAAGAAGGACATTGCCTCAGGAACCAGGTGCTTAGTTTTTGCGGTCGCCAATCGAAGAAGGCCTCTGTTTATGAAGCCGGAAGCATCGAGACTTTGGTGAGGATCGTCGATGAGAACGGCGGATTCACGGTGATTCCCGCGATGCACGTCGGCTTGCTGTCGCCCGACCAAAAAGCACGCACCCGAAGCATCGTAAACCCCGAGCCTACAAGGGAGGTTTCGCTTGTGGTGCGTTTCGACTATGTAAGAGAGAGGCTGCTCAATATCTTGGCAGCCTCCGTTCGTGAGATTATTCCCGATGAGATGGTGGACTCCAGGTTGAAGAAGTTCGCCATCAAACTTTGAGTTTGGCTTATTTCAGCAACACATCCTCGATGATTTGTTTCAGGTCGGCTTTCGCCATGGCACCTTGGGCCATTTGCGGCTGTCCCGAAACGGGGATGAACAGCATCGTGGGGATGGAACGAATGCCGAAAACGGAAGCCAGTTCCTGCTCGTTCTCGGTATTGACCTTGTAAATGACCACCTTGCCGTCATACTCTTCCGCCAAAGCCTCCAATGTTGGGGCCAGCATCTTGCACGGACCGCACCAACTCGCATAAAAGTCAACAATGGCAGGCTTGTCGCCTTCATACTTCCACGCGTTGGGGTTCTTCTCGTAGTTGTAAACCTTGGATAAAAAATCCGCTTTTGTCAATTCTTGTGTCTTCATACCTTTTTGATTTTGTTTGTTGTTATTGTTTGTTTTAATGGTTGCCGTTTTGCCCTTGATGGCTTCTTGTCCGATGTTCTTTCCCTGCCCGCTGCAACTGAGCACCGATAATGCCAGTGCAACAATGATGAGTGCTTTCTTCATGATGTTTGCGTTTTTTGTGTTTGTTTTGATTTGACGCTGCAAAGATATAACAGTTTTTTCTATCAAAAGCAACGATAAAATCTATTGAAGTATAGATTTTTTGAATAGCTTGTTTTGGCAGGATTTACGCCCGTTTTTCCCGGCAGGGGTTCCGCCATGCGCCACCGCCTGCCTATCGTCCTGTCACCCCGACGGGTTCCCTCGCGCCACCGCCGCGTCTGAAAGACGCAACATCACATAACCGTAGGTCGGCGACCTACGGCAGCACCCCGACAGGCAACACCCCAGCAGCAGCCAAAGTCACGGAGTGACGACGGATGTTAGGCAGGGGTGAAATGCAATGCAACCCCTGCCGACAAAAATCAAATCCCACAACAAAGCCCCGGCGGGGCGGAAGGATACACGTCTTAAAAGCAAAACGCCACCCCCACGCCGTTGCCAGTGAAGCCCACTTTCAGGTCGTGCGAGTCCCAGAACGAGGTGGGCTGCACGCGCGAATTGTAGATTCCGATGGCCTTTTTGGCCTTGTGGCCGGCGACGATGCTATAAATGATGCCATCGACCGAGAGGCCCAAACCCAAGCCAAACACGCCATAGGATAACATCTGCAAGGTTTCCGTCGGTTTGTATTGAAACATCGCTTTCGAGAGGTTATACAATAAAAACGTCCCGAGGAACGACGCGCCCGTGTAGCCCGTTATCTTGGCCGCCAAGTCATACCTGCGGGCCATGTAAATATCAACGTAGGCGATGGGATCGCACATCATGACGGTTTTCAGTTCCTTGATGGACTTATGCTCGCCGTTCAAATAATAGTAGGTGTGGCCGTTCTTTTTCACAATTTCGATAGGCTCGGTTTGGGTTTGCGCTTCGGCCAGACCGCAAAAGGCCAAGACCACTGCAAATAATGCAATAATGTGTTTCATTTTCGTTTGATTTTTAATGCTGATGCAAAGGTAATAATGTTTCTTTTACTTGGTATCTGTTTTTTTCTGCAAACAATTTTTTCGGGGGCGGCACAAGCCGCCCTCGAAAAACAGCTATCGTTCATACCACTTCTTTTTCTTCGTCGTCCTTTCCAAAAACTCATCAGGGTCTTCCTTGGCAAGCAAAATAATGGCTTCGCAGACTTCCTCAAATTGCTTGAAATGGGTATTCTGATACAATGGCAAGAACAGGCGGTAAGATACAGTCTGCCCATTTATTGAAAGCTCCAATTCCAATATTGTGGGGTCATGTACAATCTTGAAACTATTGACATCCAATCCGCCAAGTATATTAATCGAGGATAAACCCAAGACCATTTCCGAAACGACATTGAACTCCTGTTTTGATATTTCCATCAAAGTGTCGGCATCCCGTTTAAACCATGAATCGGGATTCGAGGAATCCATCTTTGGAGCAGCCTTGTTGCCCACATAATAATGCTGGCCATCGAAAGAGCAAAAAAGGCTAATTCTTTTGTTTTTCCCAATTACCATGCTCTTCTTTTCAAGGTTGATTTGAAGTCCATCAAACTGCCCGAACGCCATATTCGCCCAAAAAAGTGCGATTGCAACGGCTAATACAATTATCCAATTCTTGTTCATCTTGTATCTAATTCTATCTAATCCTAAAGTTGATAATCATTTGATGCTGATAATAATGAAACACCGAAAAGTACATTTACTTCTTATACCATTTCTTCTTCTTTGTCTTCCTTTCCAAAAACTCATCAGGGTCTTCCTTGGCAAGCAAGATAATGGCTTCACAAACCTCTCCAAACTGTTTGAAGTGTCGATTGTTCTTGTCAAATGGGCTATTAATCCTATAGCTTACAGATTGTCCATTTATCATCAAATCAAGAAGCAAAGAAGAACCGAATTCATTGCCGAAGAACACAGCACCTGCATCTATTCCGCCTAATATATTCAGGGAAGACAAACCAAGGCATAATTCCGCCAATCTATTAAACTCATTCTTTGCAATCTCGTACACCGTATCATGATTCTCCGACATCCAATCATCAGGAAATCTGGGTTGCTTCTTAATTGCAACATAATACGAACTATCCACAGGGTTGCAATAGGCACATATTTTTTCTGTCTTGTCCACAACCAAACTACCTTTCCACAGAGTTATTCTTAAGCCATCATATTGGGCAAGAAGATTTGTCTGAAATAGTATGGAAACAATCAGTATTGAAAAAAAACGATATTTCATGCCATCAACGAATTCTTAAATTAAACAAAAAAACATGTTGATAAAAATAGAAAGATGAAGAATAGTCGTAATTAATCATACCTCCCTCATGCCATATATGCCCTTCTCTTGTGCCAAGATACCTAGGTCCCATATAGCCATTTTCCCTTAAAAACGCCGTAACATATTCATCACTACGGCTTTCAGGCAAACCTTGGGATACTGCGCTAGCTTTTGTAGAAAAACCCTCTCCTCCAGCAAGTGAACTCCCATATTTAGGATGTGTATGATAATCCATCTTTGCTGAACGATAATCCGACAGGTTACAAGACACTTCGTCAACTACTCCATCAGGAGCAACCTCACATAACGGTTCCTTGTCAAAATAAGGAATAAACTTCCCTTCTCTACCAGTCCTCATCGACTTTTGAGTCATCGCCAAAAGTTCGCAATACTCCTTATAGGTTAGTTTGGGACTGTTAATACCGGAAGTTGCTCTTTTGTAAAATCCGCCAGCCATATACCCGGCGAATGCCTGCGCATGGTAGATTCCAAATGACATTGCACCACCCATGCCAACGTTCAGCCAATTCACTTTATAACCATCAATGGTTGCGGCATTGCATAATTCATTGGTCAAAGAGCCTGCTATTCCACCCAAGAAAGCACCTTTGCCACCATATATGCCGATGCCGCCTCCAACATATCCTCCAACCATACCGCTTAATCCACCTTTCCATAGGCCATTCAAAACATCAGCACCGAGCGTTTTGCTATCTGTTGCCCAACCTTGTATCAGTCCATTGCCGGCACCACTTATTGCTCCTCCACACAAGCCTCCCACTGCCGCAGTTGAAACGCTTGATACATAGGTACCTATCCCACCGCTGATTGCCCCAACAGCAGCTCCACCAATTGTTGCCCACGCCAAATCCCATCCCGACAACCCTGCCGCTCTGCCAATACTATAGCCGTTCCATGCGCCCAACAGCCCTCCAATCACATATTGCACCCACTCCCCACTCGGGTCAGTGTACCTCAGCGGATTGTTCCAACAATACGCATACCTGTTGAAGCTCTGCGAAAAATCCGGCGCTTGCACGTAGTTGTCCACCGAGAGGAACGAACTCATAATCGGGTCATACATGCGGCCGTTCATGTTTATCAGGCCAATATCGAACCACAAGGCGTTAAAGTTGTCCGAATTGTAGTACACGTGCTCGTGCCCGGTGAAGCCCCGGTCGAACATGAGGGCACCGTTGTAGCTGCCGCTCCATGTTTCCGCGTCGCGCGGGTTGCCCCATGCGTCAAACGAAACCTCTTGCTCAACGTTGCCTTGCGCGTCGGTTATCGTCGTCCAGCTGCCGAGGTGGTCTTTCATGATGTAGTGGATGCTTTCCGCGCCGTTTCTCTTCTCCACCACGGCGAAAACGCCCATGGGGCCGCCGTAGGGCTGTCCGCATTGACTCGCTTCGCATCGTCGAATCTTACGATTTGCGGCAACCGTGTGGGTTTTCACGCGGCTGCCACGGTGTGACAGCCCTACAAGGGCGGTGGCCGTTGGGCTGGGCATTTCGTATGTGAAGCGTTCCTTCATCGCTTGTTGTCTTTTCGGGCGGCTAAATTAGCGGTTTTTCGCATACAAAACAAGAAAAACTCGGGCGGATTCCGAAAAACCCGCCCGAAAACAACTATATCTCAAAACTACTTCTCCATGCTGGCGAAAAGCAAACTCGATGAAACAGGAGAACTTCTATTATCTCGGTAAACGGAGTATGTCTATCAATATTACAGAACCAAACAGGGTTATCAAGGAATACAAGATGCATAATACTGATCTTTTGAATCGTGTATCATAGTCTTCTGTTGAGAACATTTCGCTGATAGCCAAATAGTTTTTGTTATGGCAGAACACTAAAATATTAAACACGATAGAAATTAGTACCAAAACTATTGGATACATCACACTTTGTGAAATGTCTAAATTGTAAACAAATCTTGAAAAAAAACATTCCAAAATAATTAGGTCAATATATCCAAACAACCCCAAAGGCAATAATGCACAATAAATCGCTATTTTATCGGAAGAATGCTTGCGTTTTCCCATCCAAAAGAAAAAGTAAAACAACCGATAATAGGCCTTTGTAATGCAACGTGTTTTTTGTTGTTGTCCTTCACTTTCCATGACGGTAATAGATTGGAGATTGTTGAAGATCATAATTTGGACTGAAAAATTCTCTTGTCCAATCTTGATTGTAGAAAGTATGTTCAAAACCACCTTCTAAGTCATAGGCTGTTAAGGCAATGCTTGGAACGATACCGATGCCATACGGAAGTAGAGCAAGACCCGTTTCAACAAGCGCCATAACGTCCCTCGCGAACATGGAATAGAGCGTAATATCACCATTACGGTATCGATAGTAATTGACACCAGTATTGGTAACTATAGCCGTCACACCAACAACCGAACTCACTGTTCCTATTGTTGCTATCGCATTTGACACCCCAGCTGTAACTCCAGTAATTTTGGCTGCTCCACCAACCAAAGTTGCTGTACTGCTTACATACCCTCCAATGTTTGTAATAGATTTTATAAATCCGTTCCCCTCGCCATACCAGCCCAGCGGCTGCAAGGACAAGACGCTGATGCCATTGCTGTTTCCGCCAACATACTCCAAGCATACCGCCGCAGAACGAGCCTTGCCCGAATTGTCAGTCCAATGGTAGTATGAATTCCTGTAGCCGTCCTTCCCGTCAAGCTGTCCGTGCAACACGCCAACGGTGACATTCGTGATGCCCGCCTCGCGGAATTCGTATGTGCCTTCCGTTCTCAACATGATTCGGTTTATTCGGCAAAGATAGTGTTTTTTGGCAAGTTGGC
>ONVP01000041.1:13198-14486 GCA_900321315.1 uncultured Bacteroidales bacterium | reverse complement strand
AGCAAAGGTTTATATGCTGAAAAAGACCACACCTGAAGGGCCGGCTATCAGTTCGGCCATCATGGGAGGCAAACCCTTGGTGCAAAAGGTGGTGGTGAACCGCCCAAGCAAGTACCCAACCAGTGAATCCGTGCCGATTATTGTAAAAATGACACCTGAAGCCACCCAACTTTGGCATCAATTCACTACCGAATTGACAGGCCGTCAAGCGGCACTTTCTTTGGATGGCATCGTGTTTCAGGAGTGGAAAATCCAAAGTGGCATCGGGAACGGTTTCTTTTTCATTATGAAGAAATGGTCGTCTAAAGAGGAATTGGATGCGTTCTGTAAGCAGTTGATTAGGCAGTAAATACAAAATTTTCAAAAAAATCAACTTTTTTCTTGACAGTATCGAAAAAAATTGTACTTTTGCAGCGTACTAATAAACTATAACACTAAAACAAAGTCACACGTTATGGAGAACATACACAAACTTCTGTCGGACTGCAATATTAATAAGGTGGCAGCGTTATCCAAGCAACTGAATCATTTGAAACATTTTACCATCATGAACAAGCGCGTTTTTCTATTTTTTGCACTATGTATGTGCTTCGTTATGCCCGTTTTTGCCCAAAGCAAGATTTCGGGTACCATCGTCGAGGAGGCCAACGGCAAGACCATTCCTTTTGTTAATGTGGGGTTGTTTCGGCAAGCCGACAGCGTCTTTGTGAGCGGTGCCGCCTCCGACGACAAAGGCCGTTTCGAACTTTTGGCGCCCAATGGCGACTACCGTCTGCAAGTCTCGGCCATTGGTTTCCAGACCTTTGAGCAACTTTTGACCGTGAAAGGCAACCAAGATTTGGGCAAACTGAAACTCTCGGAAGGTGCCACAAAACTCAATGAGGTGGTCATTGCGGAGAAACGCCCGCTGTTTTCAGTGGAAGGGGAGAAGACCATGTATAACGTGGCCGAGGACAACAGCATACAGACGGGAACGCTGTCCGACGCCTTGCAGAACGCGCCCGGCGTGGAAGTGGACGTGGAGGGCAACATCACCCTGCGCGGCACATCGAGCGTGGAAGTGTGGATCAACGACAAGCCCTCGCACATGACCGCCGAAAACCTCAAGACCTACATCCAAACCCTGCCCGCCAACAGCCTTGACCGCGTGGAGGTCATCACCAACCCCTCGGCGCGCTACGGCTCCAAGGCCGACGGCATCATCAACATCGTGACCAACGCCAAGGTGCAGAAAAACGAGTTTTTCAGCTTTGGTGTGAACGCTGATACAAATCCTTATATAAGCCCT
>ONVP01000041.1:0-13190 GCA_900321315.1 uncultured Bacteroidales bacterium | reverse complement strand
CTTTAGCAAAGCCAAATGGAGCAGTCCCTGTTTGCCAGCGAAGGGCTCTTGGCCAGCCATGAGGTCGATTCCTCCAACTACATCAGCAAGAACTATAACGCAGGCGGTTACTTCAGCATTGATTATGAGATCGATACTGCCAATAGCCTGAACCTCTGGTTCAGTTGCTGGCCGAGTTGGGGCGGCGGCACCAACTACACCGCGACGCAACGCGAGGAATTTCTGCCCAATCCCCTGAACACGGCCTACATCGAGAGCTCTGATGCCTACAACCGCTACTTCTTCGCCAATGGCGGCCTGTATTACATGCACAAGTTCGACAACAAGGGCCACAACCTCTCGGTCAGCGTCAACGGTATGGGCTGGGGAGGAGGCAACGGCGGCGACGTGAAGCGGCAGTTTACCGCACCTATTGAATATACCCACCTGTTCCGTCAGGAAAACAGCTCCAGCTCCATGGGGGCTGAGGCCGAAATCGTCTATAACCGTCCCTATTCCGAGAACGGCGAAATCTCGGTGGGCTACACCGTGGGCTACGACCCCGAGAAGCAGTATCTCAAGACCGACTCGCTCGTTGGAGAGGACTGGGTGAACGATGTTTACCGTTCCTACAAGGCCAAGTTCACTAACCTGAACAACGAGGCCTTCATCACCGTGCAACACAAGTTCGGCGGTCTCACCGTGAAACCCGGCATCCGCTTCGTCAGTGAGTTGGTCACGGGGGAATACCCCTACACCTTCCCCGGCGACACGACCAATTACGATTTCAGGAAGCCTTTCTTCAGCGTCAGGCCTTCGCTGCACTTGTCGTACAGGACCGAGTCGATGCACAACTTCAAGCTGAGCTACACACGCCGCATTGCAGCGCCCGAGGCCGAGCAGTTGAGCAGGTTCCCCTTGTATCACATGGACTCCTACAGCACGGGCAACCCCGACTTGGAGCGCGTCTATACCAACTCCTTCGAGGCGGGCTGGACCAAATATTGGAACAGTTTCGGTTCCGTCGGTCTGTCGGCCTATTATCGCGGCAAGTCGAACGAAGTAAATACGATACAACTTTCTGAGTATCATTGGCTTTACGACCGCGTTGTGCAGTATTCCTATCCCGTCAATGTGGGCAAGAGCTACACCACGGGTTTGGAGTACAACATGATGTATCGCCCAAGCGGCTTCTTCAACCTGCGTTTCTACGCCAACCTTTACGATTCCTACATCTACACCGAATACAACGGCCAGCCTTACGAGTTCGACAAATGGTCTTACAGCTTCCGCCTCAACATGTGGGCCAAGTTGTGGAACAAGCTTGAAGTGACGGCCTCAGGCTATTACAGCTCACCGACGCAGACGCTGTTCAGCGAGCGTAAGGGCTGGTATGGCATCAACGCCGGCCTCCGCGCCGACTTCTTCGACCGCAAGATGTCGGTCTATGTCAATGCCAACGACATCTTCAACTGGAACAGCTGGGGTCAGTCGAACAGCAGCCCGTACGTGCAATCCACGTCCAACTACAAATACAACAGCCGCAGCGTTTCGGTAGGCCTGACCTTCCGTTTCGGCAAGATGGAACTCGAGCAGCGCGCCCGCCAAGGCGAAGGCGAGTCGGGCGGTTCTCCGCAGGGGATGGGAGGAATGTAAGTAATAGGCAAATACACGTTGTTTGCCATCAATCCTACTTTCAGCAACATAGGCGGTGCCTATGGGATAGTGTCATCGTTTCGGTCATGGACTCTTATTGACAGCAGATTTCAGAGAAGAAAGAATCTTTTCTTTCTCTCTACTTTCGTTGGTCTTCAATCTGATTAAAGGCAGGCCATAAACTTCAAGTATATGGTTTTTCAACAGGTCGCGACGATGCTGTTCTGTCTCATCATTATGAAAAGTATAGCCATCTGTTTCAATTGCTAACACTGGTTTCTTTGTAACATGATTGATGATAAGAAAATCGAGATGAGTACTATAATGTGAGATATATTTTCGTTCCTCTTCGTTCAACAAAGTCCAATCACGAATGACATTGCGAAGCGGAGTATGACAAAAAACACCCAAATGATTAAACTCAGGATATTCAGATAAAGTCTTCTCCAACAACGAGAAAGTAAGGTTTTCCGAGTCATATTCAGATATTTTCTTGTGTCCCATGAGAAATTGCATCCTCTCCCGCGTATAATGACTAAACAAATAATCAAAGATTGAGCTTATCTTACTGTCAGTGACGGTGAAATTGTTGTATGCAATATAATCAATCAAATCATTAATGATTCCCTTATGACCTTGTTCATTTCCAGACACCACGAGGCAAAAATGCTTTTTTGCCCTAGATACAGCAACATTGATTAGATTAGGGTCATCGCTAAATTCTGTTATCTGATCATCTGTGACACTCATAATAATCGTGTCCTTTTCCCTACCTTGATATTTATGGATGGTCGCTGCCTCTATCGAATGAATTTGTCGATTAAACTCGTTAACCTGATTATTGTAAGGCGCGATGATTCCAACATCTTCCAAGTTTTCCAATTGTGGCAAGATTTCATTCTTAACCACATCAATTTCTCGTTGGTTATAATGATTATAATCGTGATGACCCGGCGCTGTTCTTATCGCCATCATAACATCGTTCTCATGATGGTCTTCTGTCATAATAAGCAAATTGCCGCCATAGAACCGTTGATTGCAGAAATTGATGATTGTCGGATGACAACGATAATGCTCACGCAGTAGCGTTTGCTCTACATTGGGAATAACTGTACATACTGACTGCAAAAAACTATAGTCAGCACAATTAAACCCTTGCGCAACATTAAATTCATTAAAAATCCCGTTCAGCTTTATTCTATCCTCTTCTTTAACAACATTTGGTAGCTGCATAGTATCACCTACTATCACGGCATTCTTCGCACATGTTAAAGCTAATGCACCGGTTTCTATTGCCACTTGCGAGGCTTCATCCATTATGAGATAATCATAAATTTGGTTTGGGATTGCCGTTCGAGCTGAGAAAGTAGTGCTCAAAACCACGGGATATTGTTTACAAAACTCTTCTGAATGTAATCGGATATCCTTGACATTATCTAAAACAAGACGTTGCTTGCTATGATAATTCTCAAATAGCCAATTCTTTAGTAGTGACAGTGACAAAGAAGACAGTTTATCTGTTAGTTGGCTCGTATTGATTGTTCGCAGTTCTGTTTCTATCATATTAATACGTTCCGATAACTCTTTAAGTCTAACGATGAAATATAGAGACTGCAATTCCATTATCGAAGGTTGAGGATTAGATGCTGCTATCTTTGACTTGATACCTAACACAAATTTCCTTATAAAACCCATCCATTGCCATTTAAACCAACGGGCTATTTTGTTTTGGTGAATATGAGGTATTTCGTCTTCAATGAATGTTTGGTATTCTAACCATAGTTTCATCAATCGTTTAGATTCAACGTTTGGCTTTGGCGTGAAATCTCCGTCTCCAATGTTGTTGTCTAATTTAAAATGTTGCCATTCCAACTCAACATCTTTTATTTCTCGTTTGCATTCTGCTAATTCTTCTTGGAAGGAGAAAACTTTCTGAAGTTTCGAAAATGCCAATGAGGCTTCTCGCTTCGCGTTATCCTTGTCTTCTGGTGTAAGTCCCCAAGAATGGAGTTCCAGTGGTACTGTTGGTTGGTTCTTAATGAAATGTTCTTTGTTTTCTCGCCTCCCTAACGAAGCAACGATGAAGCCCATGCCATATTTCTGCAATTTCTCCAGCACATTGGTAGTTGCAGAATTGTTGTTTGACACAACCATTACCGTTTGGTTGCGCATCAAAATATTGGCAATGATATTGAGGATTGTTTGTGTTTTACCAGTGCCAGGAGGGCCTTGGATTACACTAATTTGCTTTTCAAATGCATTCTTTACAGCATTGGATTGGCTAGCATTACAGCCAAAAGGGAAAAGCAAAGCTGATGAACGCATTGTATGCGGCTTATATTTGTTAGCATCCAAGTATGGAGCTGCGGTTAGTGATTCGTCAACAAAATCAATATTTTGATATAAAGAAGGGAGAATACCACCATTTTCTTCATCTTTTCCCAGTTCATTGATTTGGGCAATTCGCTTGAGATATTCAAATGCGTTCTTTGCTACTTTATCTCCCAAACAGGACTTTACAACTTTGATAGTACCGTCCAAATAGTCTTGAACATAACCGTTTTCATATGTAATGCGCCAATGTATCAGGTTCCCTTGACTAAAGGAGAGCACGTCCGAAACACTCTGCTGCACCCGATTATCAACATAAACTTTAAGATGAAGATGGTCGTGCCATACAGCATTTTGCAACCATATTACGTCACTATTTCGATAATGATAGGTTTTAGGACTGTTTTTGAATTTTACTGCATACACACCATGTTCTCCCAACTCAATTTTCTCAATCAAAAGAGCTTTGGGCTGTCCTTTTATAATTATGAAAGAGCGATGTTCAGACATGTTACTCTATTTCAATGATTGCCAGTAGTTTTTATTATTCTTTCCAACAATGTGTCTTCCTCATTATTTGACCCACTCCAACAGAATGGGGACGAGCCTTGAAGCCACTTTCGCTACTCACGATAATCCAGTCCATGACTCGAGAATCCGTCTCGCCCAAATCTTCAATAAGCGGCTCGCATGACAGAAACTGTTTTGATATAAAAAAGCATTGCAAAAATACACAAAAACCTAAAAAACGATGAAACAATCTTTATAGAAAAGCCAGTTTTCACCCCAAAAACCGCCGAATTTCGCCACAAATAGCCGTTTTTCGCCACATTTGGCCCGTATTCGGCACATTTTCCGCACGGCATGATACGATGGCGTACTTTTGCGGCGTTTTAACCAAAATCGAAAACGAAATGAAAATTATCGGAACAGGAAGCGCACTGCCTGCCTTGACGGTCACCAACGACGACTTGGCGGGTTTCTTGGACACCAACGACCAGTGGATCACCACGCGCACGGGCATCCAGGAGCGCCATTTATTATCGACTGAAGATTTGTACGACCTCGCCGTGGACGCCTCCATCAAAGCCATCAAGGCTGCCGGGCTGCGTCCCGACCAAATCGATTTTCTCTTGGTCTCGAATGTGGCCAACCGCCACGTCACTCCGGGACTGAGCTGCATCGTGCAAAAACGCATCGGCCTCACTTGCGCCGGCCTCGACATCAACGTGGCTTGCGCGGGCTTCGTCAATGCGCTCATGCTCGCCGACGGCATGATGAAAGCCGGTCGCGCCAAGAACATTTTAGTGTTGTGTGCCGAGGAACCCACTAAATATTGCGACTGGCATGAGCGCGATTGTAGCGTTCTGTTCGGCGACGGTGCCGGTGCCGTAGTCCTCACCGAGGGCAATGCCTTCAAGGACGTGCAACTCACCATGATTTCCGACCGCGACGTGCTCTATTACGAGCGCGGCATGGAAACCACCCCTTTCGAGCAGCATTATATCAAAGGACAACCTTTGGTGATGAAAGGCAAGGAATTGTTCAAGACCGCCGTTTCGGAATCGGCAAAGGACATCCAAACCATCCTGAAACGCGCCAACCTGACGCATGAAGACATCACCTATTTCATGTTGCACCAGGCCAACAAGCGCATCATCGAGGGCATCCGAAAAATCGTGGGCGGTCCCGAAGAGAAATACCCGACCGTCATCGAGAAATACGGCAACACCTCATCGGCCAGCATCCCGATCATGCTCGACGAAATGCTTGCCGACAACAAAATCAAGGCTGGCGACAAAATTGTGATGAGCGCATTCGGCGCAGGTTTCGTTTCCGCCGCCTGCCTTTGGGAATGGGAGTTTTGAGTAGTTTGCAGTTAAATAGATGAGTAAAATTAGTTTACATATTGGACGCGAGCCAAGGGACTATGACTTGTGACTATGACCATGACTGCTTAGGTCAAGGGCTGAAATTTCAGCATTCCAGTGAAAGCGGTCATGGTCATGGTCAGTGGTCATGGTCAAAAAGTCCCGAAGTCCCGTGTCAAATAAATTGAATCAAGGAATAAACAAAAATACAAGATGGAAAACAGAAGAGTAGTAATAACAGGCATGGGTGCCGTTTCGCCGATTGGCAACGACCTGCCGACGATTTGGAAAAACCTGATGGAAGGTTATTGTGGCATCGATTTCATCAAGTCATTCGACACCACCGACCTCCCCGTGAAAATCGCCGCCGAGCTGAAGGACTTCGACCCCGAGGCTTTGGGCGTCGATAAAGGCTTCGTCAAGCGCAACGACCGCTTCGCGATTTACACCTTGGCCGCCGCCTATCAGGCCATGAAGGACAACGAGGATATGCAGATGAGCCCGGAACGCTTGGGCGTTTACGTCGGCTCGGGCATCGGCGGATTCGACACCATCATGAACGGCGTCATCAAATATAAGGAAGAAGGCGCACGTTGGATTTCGCCCCTCATGATTCCCACCATGATTGGCAACATGGCTTCGGGCAGCGTGGCCATCCGCTACAACGCCCAAGGTCCGTGCGTGCCCATCGTGACGGCTTGCGCCACAGGAACCCATAGCATCGGCGAGGCCTATCGCGCCATCAAGCACGGCTATGCCGACGCCATCATCACGGGCGGCTCGGAAGCCGGTATCAATCCCGTTTCGATTGGCGCCTTCGCCAACTGCAAGGCCCTCACCAAAAGCGAAGACCCGAAATACGCCTCGCTGCCGTTCAACAAGAACCGTGGCGGCTTCGTCATCGCCGAAGGCTCGGGCATCGTGCTCCTTGAGGAATACGAACACGCCAAGCAACGCGGCGCAACGATTTACGCCGAGCTTTGCGGCTACGGCAACTCGTGCGACGCCTATCACAGCACCGCCCCACGCCCCGACGGCACTACACAAAGCCTTGCCATCAAGCAGGCCTTGGAAGAGGCCCAATTCAAGGCAGGGGAGAGCCTCTACATCAACGCGCACGGCACCGGAACGCCGATGAACGACAGCGGCGAGACCCGCGCCATCAAGATTGCGCTGGGCGAGGAAGAAGCCCGCAAGGCGCACATCAGCTCCACGAAGTCCGAAATGGGTCACGCCCTCGGTGCCGCTGGTGCCATCGAACTCATCATCAGTGTGATGGCAATGAACAACGGCATCATCCCTCCCACCATCGGCTTGGACGATCCCGACTCCGAATGTGACCTCAACTACACGCCCAACACGCCCGTCAAGGCCGATGTCGATATCGCCATTTCCAATTCCTTGGGCTTCGGCGGACATAATGGTTGCTTGGCGGTGAGAAAGATAAGGTAACTATGGCTCATAGCCAATGGCTGATGGCAGCTTCATCAGGAGATGGAACTACTACCCTCGGTCAAAGCTGCCATAGGCCATAGTCATAAACCATAGGCCAAACAACAATTAAACAATTAAACAACTCAACAATTCAACAACTAATATGAACAGAGACGAAATCAAACAGTATCTCCCGCACCGTGAGCCTATGCTCCTGGTCGATGAGATGACCCTTGACGAGAACCATGTGGCCCATTCCAAGTACCACGTGACGGGCGAGGAGTTCTTCCTGCAAGGCCACTTCCCGGGCGAACCCGTCGTGCCGGGTGTCATCCTTTGCGAAATCATGGCCCAATCGTGCGCCCTGCTGATGAAAGACGATCTCATCGGCAAACTGACCTTCTACACCGGCATCGACAAGGTACGCTTCAAGAACAGCGTCAAGCCGGGCGACACCGTCGAGGTGGAAGCCACGCTGACCTACCACATGCGCAACATCTACATCTGCTCCGCCGAGCTCAGCGTGGGCGGCAAGATGTGCGTGAAAGGTGAATTGTCGTTTGCTTTACTGCCTGACACTAGAAATAAGTAAGCACTATGTCTAGAATTCAAGAAAAAACGCGGGCGTTGGTCGCCTCGAAGATGAAACTCGACGAGAGCGAGGTCACGCCGGAAAAGAACCTTTTCAACGATTTGGGTGCCGATTCGTTGGACTTTGTGGAACTTTCCGTACTTTTGGAGCGCGAATTTAACGTGAAGTTTACCGAAGACGACACTGCAAAGGTTAAGACCGTCGCTGATTTGTACCAGTTAATTGAAAAATACACTTCAAAATGAAACTCTTAGAAAATAAAGTGGCTCTGATTACGGGAGCCGGTCGTGGCATCGGCAAGGCCATTGCCTTGCGTTTTGCCCAAGAAGGCTGCAACATCGCCTTCACCGACATTGCCTTGAACGATGTCGTCATGGAAACGGAAAAAGAACTGCAAGCCCTCGGCGTGAAGGTCAAGGCCTACGCCTCAAACGCAGCCAACTTCGAGGAAACCCACCAAGTGGTGGACGAAATCGTCAAGGACTTTGGCCGCATCGACATTCTTGTGAACAATGCAGGCATCACCAAGGACACCGCCCTCAAGCGCATGACCGAGGACCAGTGGGACGCCGTCATCAACGTGAACCTCAAGTCGGTGTTCAACTTCACCAAGGCCGTGCAGCCCATCATGTGGAAGCAGGCTGGTGGCAGCGTCATTAACATGAGCTCGGTGGTGGGCGTTTCGGGTAATGCCAACCAATGCAACTACAGCGCCTCGAAGGCCGGCATCATCGGCTTCACGAAGAGTGCGGCCAAGGAGATGGGCGTGCGCGGCATCCGCCACAACGCCATCGCTCCTGGTTTCATCATTACCGCCATGACCGACGCCCTTCCCGACGACGTGCGCAAGGCATGGGAAAGCTTGATTCCAATGCGTCGCGGTGGCACGCCCGAGGATGTGGCCAACGTGGCGCTCTTCCTCGCCTCCGACCTCTCCTCGTATGTCACAGGTCAGGTCATCCACTGCTGTGGTGGAATGAATTGCTAAGAAATTGATTTTGAAAACGATAGTGGAAAGAAATGCCTTGCCGAAAGGTGGGGCATTTCTGTTTATGCGAAAGTGAACAGCAAGTTGGCAAAGAAATTCCAAAAGGTAGCTGCGCCCACGGCAAAGACTTTGCTGAGGTAAAAATTCCACTTCAATTTGTCATGGAGAAGCCATACCGTCAGCGTGTCGATGCCCAAGCCGACAAGGGATATGGCGAAATACTTGGCGTATTCCGTCCCGACTTGCGGATTGTCGCTTTGGAAAGTCCAGAAGCGGTTGAGAAGGTAGTTTGAGGAGGCCGCAAAAGCGAAACCAAGAATGTTGCTCACATATTTGTTCCACTTCAGCCTTTCCTTGCAGAGGTAGGTTACGCCAAAGTTGACCAACATACCCGAACAGCCTACTATGCTGAATTTTAGGAATTTGAACAGCAATTCGTGAGCTGGTTCTATTTTCAAAGGCAGGCTTTTCAACATTTTCGTTGCGTTTGGACGGCAAAAATACAAAAAACGCTACTTTTGCGGAAAATTTATACGATGAATGCAGTTAAAGACATCAGCATCGAAGCCTACGACTATCCCTTGCCTGACGAGTGCATCGCCAAATATCCCTTGCCCGAGCGCGATGCGTCGAAACTTTTGGTGTTGAAAGACAATGAGACAATAGAATCCCAGTTCAAGCATATCGGCAACTTCTTGCCCGACGGTTCCTTGTTGGTATTCAACGAAACCAAGGTCATTCGGGCGCGTTTGCAGTTCCACAAGGCCACAGGATCGCGCATAGAGATATTTTGCTTGGAGCCGGAGAAGGACTATCAGGTGGCGTTTGGAGCGGTTTCGCCCGTGCGCTGGAAGTGCTTGATTGGCAATGCAAAACGTTGGAAGGATGGCCGCCTTTCGATGGAATTGACGGTAGGAGGGAAGCCGGTGGCTTTGAGTGCGGAAAAGATGGCGCAAAACGACCAATATGCCAACATCGAGTTTGCGTGGCATCCTGGAAGCCTGCCGTTTGCCACGGTGTTGGAGGCTGCTGGCGAGATTCCCTTGCCGCCCTATCTTCACCGCGATGCCGAACCCGACGACCGCAGCCGTTACCAGACCGTCTTTGCCCGCTACGATGGCTCTGTGGCCGCTCCTACGGCGGGACTGCACTTCACCCAGCCGCTCATCGCCGCCTTGCGCGACAAGGGCTTCTCTTTCGACGAAGTGACGCTGCATGTGGGCGCGGGAACCTTCAAGCCGGTTTCGACGGAAACCATTGGCGAACACACCATGCACTCGGAAACCGTAATTGTGCGCAAGTCGCTGATACAAAATTTGATATGCCATTTCGGAAAGCCAATCATCGCCGTCGGGACAACCAGTACGCGCACCTTGGAGAGCCTCTATTGGCTTGGCGTGATGCTGAAGGAACAAGGGCTTGACTTGCGCCCGCTGCAAGTGGGGCAATGGTTTCCTTACGAAGATCACACGCCGCTTTCAACTCCAGAAGCCTTGCAGATGGTACTGGATTACCTTGACCGAAACAACCTGACTCGCATAGAAGCCAACACCGCGCTGATGATTGCGCCTTCATACAAGATGCGCGTCGTCAACGGCCTGATTACCAACTTCCACCAGCCTAAAAGCACTTTGCTCCTCTTGGTGTCAGCACTCATCGGCGAGCGTTGGAAAGACTGCTACCGTTTCGCACTCGGCCACGGTTTCCGTTTCCTCAGCTATGGCGACAGCTGCCTGTTTTTGCCTTGAGTTTCCTATTTCTTTCGTCCCGTCAGTGATGTGGCGTAGGTGCGCAAGTGAGCTTTCCTTTCGTCGGGCAGGTTGATGGAATCCAAGGCTTGCATGGCCTTGCAATCATATTCGGCGATGACTTTCTCCACCACTTCTTTCACGTTGAGGCGGTCGTAAATGGCCTTGACTTCTTCGATTTTTTCCTCTTCGTCGTGGTCGATGCGGAGGGTGAACAAGTACTCGAGGCGCTTGCGGTCTTTCTCCGAAGCCAGTTCCAAGGCTTTCAGGTAGAGATAGGTCTTCTTGTTGTCGGCGATGTCGCCGCCGTGCCGCTTGCCGAAGGTCTCCACGTCGCTGTAGAGGTCGAGGATGTCGTCTTGCAGTTGGAAACTCATCCCGATGTTGATTCCGAAGTCGTAAAGCAGTTGAATGTCGGCCTCGTTTGCGTTTGCCACAGTGGCGCCCATCTGCAAGCTGGTGGCCAGCAGTACAGCCGTTTTCAGCCGTATCATTTCCAAATATCCGTCAATCGTTACGTCGGACAAGGTTTCATAGTTGAGGTCAAGTTGCTGGCCTTCACACACTTCGCGAGCCACTTTTCCCAAGAGTCCGGCGATGTGCATGCCGTTTTTCGGCTTCAGTGCAAATTGCAAGGCCATGGTCAGCATGGCGTCGCCCGAAAGGATGGCTATGTTGGGGCTCCATTTCTGGTAAACGGTTTCCTTGCCGCGCCGCAGCGGAGCCTGGTCCATGATGTCGTCGTGAATCAGCGTGAAATTGTGAAGCGTTTCCAGTGCCAAGGCCGACCAAAGGGCTTCTTGCTTGTCGCCGTCGAACATCTCGTTGGCCAAAAGGCAGAGCATGGGGCGGAGGCGCTTGCCTCTTTGGAGCATGGTGTAGGCGATGGGTTCATACAGTTCCTTCGGTTGGCCGCCAAAGTCGATTTGCGTCATAAATTCGGCGAAATCCTGTTGCAATTGCTTGATTTTTTCCATGAAAAGCAGATTTGATGGCACAAAAGTAAAGATTTAACTCATTCTGTATCGTTGAATTTTCAATTTTGGTGAATAAAATTGAAGATTTCTTCCCAATCGGGCAATTTTGGAGCGAAATTTGTAGTTTTTATGCTGTTTTAACCGTCAAATTTGAAGTTATGAGATACCTCCGACTGATTTCCATTTTGTTGCTTGGCGCGACGCTTGCCGCCTGCAACACGACCAAGAGACTCTATGAAGCCCAAGAGTATGACCAAGTGATTCAGCGTGTTGCGCCCGAAATTTGTGCTGGCGACAAGAATGCCAAGCAGATTAATTATGTGGCAGCTTCCTACCACAAGGCCAACCAAGCCGACCACGAGCGCATACAGAGCCTTAAAGCCACCGGACAGCCTGATGTGTGGCCCGAAATCTACCAGCGTTATTGCAGCATGAAAGGCCGTAATGACGCTTTGAAATGCTTCCCGACCAAGGTGAAAAACGGCATGAATTATGCCAAACTCGACCTTGATGACGACCTCAAGGCTGCCCGCAACAAGGCGGAGAGTTTTTTGGTGGCGAAGGCGAATCAATTGCTTAACTCGGGTTCAAAAGCAGATGTCGAGGAGGCGGAAAAGTATATCGAACAGTTGAGGTGTACCAATAAGGAGAACAGCAAACTGCCATTATTACAAAAGAAAAAACTTCTACTTTCGTGTGACCATGTAGAGATTGTTGTTGTGGGTAAGGATGAACGTCCCTTGTTGGCAGAGTTTGCCGATGCCGTAATGGCTTTCGACGAAGGCGAGGTTCCTGAAAATGTGGTGTGTTCCTCAAGGTGGAAGATGCCGAGAAAGGGTGATGCTCAAATGCTCGTTGTTGTTGAGGACATTCGAATTACCCCTAACCGTCTTGATGAGGTTACCTTTAAGGAAACTAATGACGGAAAGACCGTAAAAGTAACTGACCATTCACAGAACAAGAGCGTGACGGTTTCAGGAATGATAAAATACATAGATTGTGACAGTTACCGTACATTTGGGAAGGTGACAGTTCCCTTCGAGGTGACCTCCACTTTCAAGAACGACTACACCACCATCAAGGGCGACCGCGAGGCCTGTTCTGCGGAAACCTTGAGCCGCTTGGACAGCCATCCCGTTCCCGTCCCGACGGATGAAAGCATGTTGCTTGATGCGGCGAAGAAACTGAATGATTTGATAGCAGCGGAATTGAGGAAATAACGGAACCCCGAAGGGGTGACAGCATCGTAGGCAGGTGGTGTGAACCCCTGCCGAAAAAAAAGGTGTAACCCCGCCGAAAAATCAATCCCCAAACGCATACCGTTCATCATATTCCACATGGTATGCATCCATGAATTGTTTGTATTCATCGACGAATGTCCGGTCGCGATGACGCGCCTTTTGGTTTTTGATGTATTTTGTGGTTTTGTCCAACACCGATGCGCTGACACTGAATGCGCCATAGCCTTCTTGCCACATAAACGGTTCATAATAACCATCCAATGTTTTGATCCATTTGCTGCTGTTGGATTTGAACATTGTATTGCTAATTTTTATTTAATACCTGCTGGTTTAATAGTTAAAGAAGAATATGATGTTTTAGCTGAGACTTCAG
>ONVP01000077.1 GCA_900321315.1 uncultured Bacteroidales bacterium | reverse complement strand
CGACTTCATAAAGAAACTGCAACTCAAAGCGAAGCCCGAATATCTTTATTTCGCCTGCACCTGCGGCGACGAATGCGGCCACACGGAGAAGATTTTCCGCAAGGCCGTGGAAACAAAAGGCTGGTCGTTGTCGGCTTGTTTCAGCATGAAAATGCCCGAAACCTACATCGGGATGCCAGGTTTCAAACTCGACAGCGACGAGAAAGCCAAGAAAAAAATCGCCGAAACCGACGCCACCTTGACGCGCAACCTGCCGCGACTCCTCAAGAAAGAGCACTTCTCGGAAATGACTTTGGGCAGCGTGGCTTGGCTGAAAAGTTACGTCATCAACGGGAGTTTCAACAAGTTTGCCACCAACGACAAAAAGTATCTTTCAACTGACAAATGCATCGGCTGCGGCAAGTGCGTGAACGTCTGTCCGTTGCAGAATGTCACCCTCGAAAACGGTCGTCCGGCATGGCATGGCCACTGCACAATGTGCATGGCCTGCTACCACCATTGTCCGGTGAACGCCATCCAATATGGCAAGGCTACGGTGGGGAAGGGGCAGTACGTTTTTGGGTAGGAAGTATAAGGTGTGAGGCGGTTTTTGTGTCAAAGAGCGTAAACTTTGTCGAAATAAAATTCCAACAATGGAAAAAAGACTATTTTTGCGGCAAATATTTCATTCTCAAAAATAATCGCTATGAACAACAAAAGCTTACTTACCAAGGCACTGATTGCAACTGCAATGTTTCTTTCTTTCAACACCGCCGCTTTGGCGCAATGTGTGATACCTGTCACCGACAGCCAGCCTTACCATGAAGACTTCGAAGGCGACGGTTTCGACTGCTGGACCGTTGAAACTGTTGGTGGAGGCAACTGGGCTCCGCTTGCAGGCTCGCAAACCATGTTGATTAATTTTACAAGCAACAACGCTGGCGACGAGGCCCGGCTGATTTCGCCCACCTTCGACCTTTCAGGGATTGGCGCAGCCAGGTTCAGTTTTTCTTACGCCATGATGGGCGTTTATCAGGTCGATGAACTTGATGTGTGTTATCGCGCCTCGCAAACCGACAGCTGGCACGTCATGGGCACTTTCAGCTTCAGCGACTACAACAACTTCTACGAAGAAACCTACGACTTGGAGAACCTTTCCGACACTTATCAGATTTCCTTCTTGGGTCGCAGCCACGGCGGAATGTACATCTTCATCGACAACATCGAGATTGTTTCGGTGATGGGATGCAATCGCCCTCTTAATCTCGGGGCCAGCGAAATCACTCCTTTCTCGGCGCTTCTCGGCTGGTCGACCACTGGCAACGAGGAGAGTTGGACGATTGAGCTGAACGGTGTGGAAACCACAGTTGAAACGCAACCTTACTTGTTGGATCACTTGATGCCGCAAACAACCTACAGCGTCCGTGTCAAGGCCAATTGCGCCGACGGCCTCGTGTCGGAATGGGCCACAGCTATCAGTTTCACTACGCTTTGCGATGTGATTGTGGTCACCGACGACGCACCCTATCGTGATGATTTCGAGGCATCTGACAAATTTCTCTGCTGGCAGAGCGAAATTGTCTGGGGCGAAGACAACTGGGTTGTGGACCCGGGTTATACCATTCCCAACAACACGGCTTTCTTCATCTGGCTCGGTGGTCAGGCAAGACTGGTTTCGGCTCCCATGGACCTCACCGCCCTCACCCGTCCGACCCTCGACTTCAAGCACAGGCAGCCACAAGGGGCATACGGTGTCGATGAAATCTCCGTCATGTATCGCACATCCGAAGCTGAGGACTGGATCTTGATAGAGCAATACCCCTATGCCACCAATGGCTGGCAGTCGGAAACCCTTGAGCTGCCCAACCCGTCGGCCACCTATCAGATTGCCTTTGTGGGCACGTCGAATGGTGCCGAGGGCGCGTATGTTGATGATGTGGCCGTAGGAACTTTCGAGGTCGTTGGCGTTGCCGAGCAACCTGCTTTCGAGGTCGCCCTCAGCCCCAACCCCACCAATGGCAAGGTCACGGTGGAGGCCAATGCCACCGAGGGCGAGGTCACAGTGTTCGACATGATGGGCAAGCAGGTGGCCGTTGCGCCCCTGCGCGATGGCCGCGCTGAACTCGACTTAAGTGCTTGTGCCCAAGGTGTTTACATGACCCGCATCACGAGTGAGGCTGGCACAAGCACCATCAAATTGGTGAAGGATTGATTAACTGTACAGGAATCTTCTGATACTGCGTTTAGGTGTCTTCTCGAACTCCTTATCAACGAGGACGATGGAAGACACCTTGGAATAGGCAGGCAGCATGGCGTTCAAAGTGGCGAGGTTCTCGTTCATCAGTTCGTCCATGCTTTTTTCTTGCAGGTCGAAAGTCTCGTCGGGATAGACCAAAGCAACGATTTTGCCTTGACGACCTACCACGAGCGACTCGACGACACCCGGCAGGTTGTTCACTTTGTCCTCAATCTCTTCAGGATAGATGTTCTGTCCGTTGGAACTGAGAATCATGGCCTTGGAGCGTCCTTTGATGAACAGCAAGCCCTTCTTGTTCAAGGTGCCGAGGTCGCCGGTATGCAACCAGCCTTCCTCGTCGATGGCTGCGCGGGTGGCTTCCTCGTTCTTGTAGTAGCCCATCATCACGTGCTCACCGCGGAACAGGATTTCGCCGACCACATTTTCCGAATCGGGCGAGTCGATTTTCAGTTCGTTGCGCGTGACGCAAGAACCGCAGCAGCCAAGCATTTCGTTGTACCAGTGCTCGTAGCAGATGAGCGGTCCGGCCTCGGTCATGCCATAGCCCACCACGAGGGGGAACTTGATGCGGCGGAACACCTTCTCCACTTCGGCGTTGATGGCCGCGCCGCCCGTGATGAGCCAGATGAGGTTGCCACCAAAGGCCTCCATCAGCTGTTTGTAGATGGCCTTTTCCACAATCTTGCAGAGCAGTGGCGTGTGCCATAGGAACTTCACCATGGGTTTGTTGAGGGCGGGGAAGATTTTCGCTTTGAAGATTTTCTCAAGCACCAACGGCACGGTGAGAATCATATAAGGTTTTGTCTCTTTGTAGGCTTTCAACAATACGGTCGGCGAAGGTGTCTTGCTCAGGAAATAAACATGGCAGCCGCCCGCGATTTGGTAGAGGAACTCAATCGTCATGCCGAACATGTGCGAAAGCGGCAACATGCACACCTCGGTCCAGCCGGCGTGGTTGGGGATGGTTTCTTGGCTGTATTGCACGTTGGCGGAGATGGCGCGATACGACAGCATGACACCTTTCGGGGCGCTCGTGGTGCCCGAAGTGTAATTGATGATCATCAACTCGTCGAGGTTGTCGGTGGGCAGGTTCACATCGGCCTTGGTGAAGCCGTTGGGGTATCTTTCGTTGAACAGCTTTTCAGCATCTTCTTTCACCGTGCTCAATTGCTCGTCTTTGGTGTAGAGAACGCGAAATTGCTCCGTTCCGATGGCGATTTGCACGTTGGGCATCTTGTCGGGGTGGAGGCGTTTCCAGACGGCGGGTCCGACGAAGATGGCCTTGGCATCGGAGTGCGTGACGAGGTTCTCGATGTCGCTTTCGACGAAGGCATCCATGATGGACACCACCACGCCACGGTTGGCGGCGATGGCGAGGAACGAAATGGCCCAATTGGCGCAGTTCTTCGAGCAGATGGCGATTTTGTCGCCCGCCTTCAGTCCCGCGACCTCCAGCATGGCTTGCACCTGCATCATCTTGGCACCCATTTCGCCGTAGGTATAACTTGTGACGTCGTCGTAATCGGTCAGTGCTGGCTCGTCCCAGTTCTTTGGAAGGTTCTCGTTGAAATATTCAAAAAAGTGTTTGGTAGGTTCTACTTGTTTCTGAGTTTTCATTGTACGATTATTGAAGATTTTGGGCTGCAAAGATAGGGAATGTTTTGTTTGGGTGAGAAAAGTATCTATTTTTGCGGTATGAAACCTTACATGAAAGTTTTGAGTATTTTTGCATTTTGAATGCTTTGATTTATTATGGAAACGCTATCCCATTTTCGCACCATAGAGGAACTGGTAAAGGCACTTGATAGGGAGAAGATACTGTTCCGCGATATGTTTGAGCGACGCAAGTCGCTGACATACCGCACAGACTTTGCTATGGAGTTGGTTGATTACAGACGAGAACGGATTCAGTATTTAATCGACCACGGCATAATCCATGAAAATGGCGACTTTCTGGAGATGGAAGATGTGTATGTACAGTTCTTCGAGGAAGTGCTTGACATGAATGAGGAGATTAGCGTTTCAAGCGTCAAGGAATATCTTGACTCGCTCAGGGAGAACATCAACTACTATCTTCAAGAGACCAACGAAAGCCGGAAGAACCAATATCAAAGCAATGTCCGTAAAATGCTGCGAAGGATTGGCCTTCGGACATTGAAAAACATTATCGACCTGAAACGCAATGTTGATACAGCATACAAACAAGAACCCAATTACAAAATCAAAAAAACGCGACTTGTAAACCTTGATGAAAAGAGAAAAAGCATCAAGGTGCTCATACATGAATGTGAGAGATTGATGGATAGCGAAGTTGTGTTTTTCAAAATGGCCACCGACCCGGAGATGCAGCGCACCGTCATGGATGTGAGGAATGATTTCACCGAAGCAGACCACAACTTGCTAGAAATTGAGCACCAAGTCATTGACTATATCAATCAAATTGAACAGCAGAGTCTGTTGTTTAAAAAGATACGCAAACTTAAGTATCTGAAAGATCAGCTGACTTGGCGCGAGGACACAAACATTGTGCGGACTCTAGAAAGCAGACATCCTCTATGGATGGAGAATCGGCCTTACAACCGTTTTTTTCTTTCTATTGACATGCTTAGGAGTAGTGAGGAGGCCTACAACATCGTCCACAAAGTAGCGGGACAGAATATCGTACAGAGGTTGGCACGAACTGAAGCGGAACCATTAGATGAGATTTTTATGAACGAAAATATCGAAGAAGTGAACGCCGTCAACATGACCGAGCTATGGAACGCATTCAAGGCTCAGGGGAACCACCTTTTTGCGTTTATCAAAGACTATCCATATAAGCAGCGGCACACATTGGGTGAATACATCATCCTATTCTGCCAGATGGCCACGTTACATAGCGACGAACTGAGAATTACGGATGATTATGAGCAGTATGACAATATAGAATATGCACTGATTTATGCGAACTAACACACAACGAATTTATGAACTGATGAGCAAGGGGGCATTCCTATCTGTCGATAGCACAGACTTGGAAGTGAAGCACTTGTATGATGACGTGGAAGAGAATTTCTCTGACTACGAAGCTTATTTTTCGGAATTGGGTCTCCGCCTTGAGGCTGGTGAAGGTTACTATTACTTTTCCCGTATTCAAGAAGGGAAGTCGGCTATTGAGGATAAACTAAAACGTTTTGCCTTGTGGGTAGATATCTTGGATTTCCTGAAGACTTACGATATTGCTTTTTCCACTGGCTTTCAGTTCCGTAGCACCCATATTCTAGAACGCATCAACCTCGATGTGGAGCTACGCGATAAGGCTCGCAAGTTGTTCCGCAAGCAGAATACCAATCAGGAAATCGTAGATAAGCTCATCAATGAGTTGGTGGGGATGGGCTTCGCCGAAATCATCAATGAGGAAGACGGTACCTATAAAGTGACAGCCGCTTTTCGTTATGCTGAAGAATTAGTAAATCTAATTGCGATTTATAATGAAGAGGAAGTTCAGGAGGTGTAATGTAAAAGTAACAGCCAACAATATTATATAATAGAAGTATGAGTATAGACAAAAAAACAATAGAAGTGACTTTGCTGAAAGGCGAGCGGGTGACGTTGGAGTGCAAGAAGGCTCAATCGAATGTACCAGTTGATGTGTGGAAAACGTATTCGGCATTTGCCAACACATACGGTGGACTGATTTTGCTGGGTGTACAAGAGGATTTGAAGGAGAAAGATATCGTCAAGAGATTCGCAATTACAGGCGTGGAGGATGCGGAGAAGATTCGCAAGGACACTTGGAACGTTTTAAACAATCCCGAGAAGGTGAACGTGAATCTGCTGAAAGATGAAGATGTGGAGATTGTTGAAATGGACGGCAAAAAAGTGGTGGCAATCAATGTGCCACGCGCCGACTATAACACTCGCCCCGTCTATATCAACAACAACCCGATAAGTGGAACGTTTATCCGTAACCACGAAGGAGACTACCATTGCCCTAAAGAGTTGGTTGCAATGATGTTGCGCGATGCCAATTTTGAGGGCAACGACCGCCTGTTTTTGAAGCACTATACGATGGACGACATTGATATTCCAACACTGGAACGATACCGTAATCATTTCCATAGCAGGCTTCCCGACCATCCGTTTAACAGTCTCGACCATACGGAGTTCTTGCGCCAAATGGGTGGCTTCACTTTGGATCGTGAAAGTGGGATGGAGTGTCTGAATATGGCTGGACTGCTGATGTTTGGCAAGGGTCTGCCCATTCGTGACCGCTTCGACAATCTTAGGCTTGATTATATTGACAAGTCACAGCTGATAGGTGACCAGCGCTATAGCGACCGACTGACATACGATGGCATGTGGGAGAACAACTTGTTCAATTTTGTCACTATGGTTTTGCCTAAACTGACAAGGGAACTACCTCGTCCTTTCAAGATGGAAGGAATGGTGCGCGATGATGACACGCCGCAACATAAGGCCGTACGCGAGGCTATGACGAATTGCATCATCCATGCTGACTTGATGCTAAACAGTGTGCTGAAAGTGGAGAAGTATGACGACAAGTTTGTGTTCACCAACCCAGGTCTTTTGAGACTACCCGTTGAACAGATTTATGCAGGTGAGGAAACGAGGGCGCGAAACCAGCGCATCCAGAACATGTTTCGCATGATTGGCTTCGGCGAGAACCTCGGTTCTGGCTTCCCGCTTATCCTCAGTGCTTGGAACGAGAAGCATTGGTTGAAGCCTGAACTTATTGAACAGCGTGAATTGATACAGGTGAAGCTTGTTTTGTCTATTGAAACGAAAGAAAAAGATGCTTTAATGCCAAGTAATGGCACCAAAGAAATGTCAGATGTCCTAAAAGATGTCCTAAAAGATGTCCTAAAAGAACTGTCTGAGCGTCAAATGGTTATATTAGAAATGATAATTGGTGATCCATCTTTGTCCGCAAAGGCGATGTCAGAAAAGATGTCGGAAATGGATTCGATAACTGACAGAACCATTCGGCGCGATTTGGCCGACCTCCAAAATAAGGGTATTCTAAAGCGTGAAGGCGGTCGTAAGAATGGAGAATGGGTAATTGTTTATAGTCCACAAATAGAGTCAAAAACGAAAACCAATAACACATGAGACATTTGAACAAAATCATATTCCTGAATAGTGCCAACATCCCTTATGCGGAGGTGATGCTTGACGGCAACGTGCATTTTGCAGGCACTCAGGGCGTGGGCAAGAGTACTGTGCTACGGGCGTTGCTGTTTTTCTACAATGCTGATAAGATGCGTTTAGGCATCCAACAGGGACAGAAATCGTTCGAAGAATTCTATTTCCGCTTCAGCAACTCGTACATTGTCTATGAGGTGAAAACCGAGTTAGGAGCATATAGCATTCTTCTTAACCGCAGTCAGGGAAAAGCAGTGTTTCGTTTTATTGATGCGCCTTACCAGAAAGATTGGTTTGTGGATAGTAGTGGGAGAGTGGAGAGCGACTGGATTCGCATTCGCGAACGCATAGGAAATAAGGTAGATATTAGTGCCAAGATTGATACCTACGAGCAGTATCGCAACATCATCTTCGGTAACACACATGACCGAAGTCACCGCTTTGACAAATATGCCCTTGTGGAAAGCTCGAAGTATCAGAACATACCGCGTTCCATCCAGAATGTGTTCCTTAACAGTAAGTTGGATGCTGATTTCGTGAAGAATACCATCATACAATCAATGACCGATACAGAAGATAGCATCCGTCTGTCGGATTATCGTCATCTGGTGGCCGACTTTGAACGCGAGTTCGATGAAATTGATTGTTGGTACAAAAAAGACTCAAACGGTGAAGTTGTTGTTCGCATTAAAGCTAATAAGGTGATAGAGACATATCGCCTTTTAGTTGCGTTGGAATACGACATGAAACAGACTTGGCATCAATTGAACTTTGTGGTCAGCCATACTCGAGAGCAGATGCCATTCATTGAGGATGAAATTCACAAACTAGAGGAAAAACTAACGAAGATTCGTGAAAAATTAGACAACTTACAGCAGGAATACGAGAAAGAACACGACCTGCTGACCAAGAAGATAAGTGCCTGTGATGTTCGCTTGGGTGATATACGTAAGAAACGCAAACAGTATGAAGAAATCCGTATTCAGGACATTATCGCATTGTATGCACAAGAGCCCAAATATCAGTCGGAAAAGGCACAGAAAGAAAAATTGTTACAAGCACTTCAAGAGCAGTATAAAGATGTAACCGAGAAATACCAGAGGCTTTATGTCGCCATTGATGAGGAATGGAAGGCTTTTGACCTCGCCCAAAAAGAGGAAATACAACGACAGCGCGATGCCGTCCAGACAGAAAGAGACAAAGGTGTGATAGCACGCGACAAACGGAAAAAGACTATCGAAGATGCTTACAACGAATGGCTTGCCGCTTCTGATGAACGAATGGCTGTTTTGCAGGAGGAATGTAACCGCACGGACAAACGCTTGTCGGAATTGCAATATTGGCATCCGATGCAGAAGGATGTCGATGCCTGCAAGGAGGAAATCAGCAAACTATATGTTCAAGAAAAAGAACTCAATAGTCAGTTGGTCGTCGTCCGCAATGATTTGAAAGCTATGCGGGGTGAAGGCGAGATGAAACAAGAGCAAATAAAAATAGAGTTTGCCCGAAAACAGGAGGCCGTACAAGCAGAATTATCACAGCTTCAAGAGGAACTGGCAAAGACGGAAAAAACACTCGCTCGTTGGAAAGGTTCGCTCTATGAATGGTTGACCCAAAACAAAGCAGGTTGGGAGGATACCATCGGCAAGGTGGTGGATGAGCAGCAGGTGCTTTATGCCCAAGGGTTGGAACCTGAACTTTCTACCGATGGTAACCTTTTTGGCATTAACCTCAATCTGAATGCTATACCAGTCCATCATCGTACTCCTGACGAGTATCGTTCCTTGCAAAAGCAGCAACAAGAGGCTATTGCGGTTAAAAAGAAAGAATGGGCAGACCTTCAGCAGCAATGCGAAAAGGAGTTAGATGCTATCAGCAAGAGTTACAAAGGAAAACTTTCGGAACTTCAGCAGCAGGAAACCAATTTGAGAGTTCAGGTAGAGCAGATTCCCATGAAGATTAAGGATGTTGAAACCCGTCTGCATCAGTTGGAACGAAAGGAAGAAGAACAGATCAAGTCTGAACATGAGAAACGTACCGCTGCCTATAACGATGCGCGTCTCGGTTTAGATCGTGAAAACACGAATCGTACCCAACAGAGGGCTAAACGAGACAAAGATTTAAATGCTACTGAAAGCGAATACAAATCAATGCTGAAAGAATTGCAAAGACGTTTTGATACTTTCCGTCAAAAGCAAGCTG
>ONVP01000190.1 GCA_900321315.1 uncultured Bacteroidales bacterium | reverse complement strand
AGACCGTGCCGGAGCCGCCATGGTCGACCTCAGCCGGGCACTTCAACTCAACCCGAGCAACATCGACACCTACTTGCTGCTGTCAAACGTCTATTATATGCTGGGCGACGAAGCCAACATCAACGCCACGTTGAACCGAGCCATAGAAATCGACCCGCAAGACACGCGCCCGCTGGTGAAATTAGGCGAACTGAACCTTTTGAGGCAAAACAACAACGTGGCCGCCGCCTACATTGACAAGGCCTTGAAAATACAACCCTACAATCCCAAGGCTTATTTCGTCAAGGGAATGTATTTTATTATGGCACAGCAAGATACGGCAAGCGCATTGAAGAGTTTCCAACTTGCCGCCGAGCAAGACGACCGCTTCTACGATCCCGTGGAGCAAATCTGCCGCATCTATGCCGTGCAGCAGCCGCCCTACGCCCTTGACTATCTTCGCAAGGTGCAGAAGCAGTTTCCCGAACAAGCCAACTCTCGCTACGAACTGGCCCTGTATCTCCAAAGCCATGGAAGGCATGAGGAAGCCCTTGCGCATTATGACACCTTGCTGGTGCATGACCCAGACAACCCGATAGTCCTATACAACATCGGCTATGTCAATTTCGTGTATCTGAACGACAATGAAACAGCGTTGGCATATTTCGACAAGACCTTGGAGGTGAATCCGAACTATCTCGACGCCTATTTCAACAAAGGACGTGTGCTTGAACAGATGGGAAAGTACGCGCAGGCGCAAGGTATCTACAAGGAAGTGCTGAACCGCCAGCCCGATTACAAACTCGCCATAGACGGCATCAACCGCATCCAAAACCAAGTGAAAGAGTAAGATACACCATGCTTCGTGTTTTTTGTCACAACACTCAGACAACCAAAGAGTTCCAAGAAGGTACAACCTTGTTGGAGATGCTGCCCGAATTTGACTTCGAGCGGCCTTTTCCCATCGTGTCGGCCAAGGTGAACAACGTTTCGCAAGGCCTGAAGTTTCGCGTCTATAACAGCCGCGATGTTGAGTTTCTCGACATCCGCAAAGGCTGTGCCATGCACGTTTATGTGCGCTCGCTATGCTTCTTGCTCTACAAAGCCTCCGTTGACCTTTTCCCCGGCAGTCGGCTCTACATGGAGCACCCGATTTCCAATGGGCTTTACTGCCGAATCAAGAAGACCGACGGGGAATTGCTCAATATGCAGGAAATCAATATGTTGCGAGAAAGGATGTGGAGCATCGTGAATGACGACATGCAGTTTCATCGCCACGAAGCCCGCATCGAGGATGCCATCAGGATTTTTGAGGGCTTGCACCAAACAGACAAGGTCAAACTGCTGGAAACCAGTGGACAAGCCTACACCGACTATTACACCTTAGGCGACGTGACCGATTATTACTATGGTCGCCTGTTGCCTTCGACGGGGTATCTAACCATTTGGGAGATAGAACCTTACGATGACGGAATGTTGCTGCGCATCCCTGACCGCCGTCAACCCGACAGACTGGCACAAAGCACGCCGCAACCGAAGACATTCGGGATGTTTGCCGAAAGCCTGAAGTGGAACATCATCATGGGCTTGGGCACCGTTGGCGATGTCAATCTGGCTTGTCAAAGCGGCAAGGCACGAGAATTGGTGCAAGTAGCCGAGGCTCTGCAAGAAAAGAAAATCGTGCAGATTGCCGAGGAAATCGACCGGCGCTACCACAGCGAGGATTCCGTCCGCCTCGTGCTCATCACCGGACCGAGCAGCAGCGGCAAGACCACTTTCTGCAAACGCATTAGCATTCAGCTGCTTGCCTGCGGACTGAAGCCGGTATCGTTCTCGACGGATGACTATTTCGTCAATCGTGTGGACACGCCCAAACTGCCCGACGGCTCCTACGACTTCGACAATTTCGACACCGTCGATCACGATGCCTTGGAGCGCGACCTGCTCGCCTTGCTCAACGGCGAGGAAATCGAAGTGCCTGAGTATAACTTCGTTACGGGCATCCGTGAATACAACGGCAAACGACTGCAACTGAAGCCCGGAACGGTGCTGCTGCTCGAAGGCATACACGCCCTGAACCCGCAGCTGACCAAGAGAATACCGGAGGCGAGCAAGTTCCGCATCTTCATCTCCACCTTGACCAGCACGGCCTTGGACGACCACAACTGGATTCCGGCCAACGACACGCGCCTGCTGCGGCGCATCGTGCGCGACTACAACAAAGGTGCGTTCACGGCGCGGCAAACCATCAGCCAGTGGCCCAACGTTTGCGAAGCGGAAGAGAAATGGATCAACCCGTATCAGGAAAATGCCGACGTGATGTTCAATTCGGCTTACCTGCTTGAGTTTGCCGTCATGCGCAACCATGCCGAGTCAATTTTGGCCAGTGTGCCGAAAAACTGCCCCGAATATTGCGAGGCGCACCGTTTGCTGCGCTTCCTGCATTATTTCACGCCCGTTCCCGACAGCGAGATTCCCGCCACGTCAATGTTGCGGCAGTTTATCGGCGGAAGTAGCTTTATTTGATTTAAGTAGATGAGAAAATTTAGTTACATAATGTTGACATAGAATCTATCACTACGTTTGCATCAAGAAACAGCTTAACCGTACTTTTCCTCCCATGCTTGTGCATGATTTGTTCAGGTCTCTCAAGTTCTGGTGCATCCCTACAGGATGCGAGAGCGCCACATCCTATAATCCAACCGAGCGCAATTCCCTACGGGAATCTCGGCCTGCCCAAAGCAAACACAGGTCCCATTCGGGAACCTTTTTGCAAAGACCTCCCAATCCCGTAGGGATTGTCGTTCGGTAAAACAAGCATCATCAACCTCTTGCATCCCATTAGGGATGCTCGAGAGTTGGATTTCGTTTTTTCTTCCTTTAAAAACCGACAACCAACAAACTCCTCCAAAATCCCCTTGGGGAAAAACACCCTTGAACACCTAATTAATTAATAAGGTGTCCAAAATCAAACCGCATAATCATAACGACAGATTCCCTTTCCTCCGCATTTTTTTTTCATTTCAACCTCAAATTGAGGAGTTTTTCCTGTATCTGTTCGGAAAAAACTCTATATTTTTGCAGCCTCAAACCAAAGGAAACATGCCATGCAAACCCTTTATCAGACATACGAGAGACTGAAAAAGCCTTTGCCCGACAACGGTAGCGGTGCACAATTTTTGTGCATAAACCGCCATGCACCCCCCCCCCATCTATCTGATTATCAGTTATTTAAACAATATAAACACGCAAGCGACAAGACCTGATGCCTTTCGCCTGCCCTTTTGTTGTGCCCAAAAACAACCTCTAAATATCAAACCCTTAAATCTCAAAAAAATGAACAGAAAACGAAAACTTCTACTCTTCACGCTGCTCTTGACCGCACTGATGATGCCCTGGGCAGCCAACTCGCAAACGCCACAGTACGTGGAAAACCTCGATAGTTATTCTTTGTATTCTATCAAAATAGAAAACAATGAAATTTTAGGATCAATGGCCTGTCCGACAAGGACAAGCAGTAATTACTCCATAACCCAACAAATATACACATGCGGTGAACTGCAAAACATGCCTTGCATCATCTGGAGCATCGACTTTTGGAACAATAACTCAAGTATAACCCGCAACCTTGACATCTATATGGTGCATACCGACAAAGTGGCATTTGAAAGCGGATACGATTGGGTTGAAGTAACTGCCGCAGACCTCTTGTTTAGTGGCGATGTTACTTTTGCCCAATACGCATGGACCACCATCATGTTCCAAAGCGGCTTCGAGTATAACGGCCAAAGCAATGTCGTGTTGGTGGTGGACGACAATACCGGCAGCGGCGAAAATGTCCGTAGCTTTGCTGCCATGACCACCATCAACAATACGTCAAGGGCTATGGCGCTGAAAACAAGGAAAACAGCGCGGATTGGTATCTCTTCGCCCCGCCCACTTACATGAACATCGTGAGAGAATTGGTGCCTGAAGGTCCAGAAGGCTATCTGTTCGACCAAATGGATATTTACGAATTCATTGAAGAGTTGGAGTTGGAATGGAGGAATTTCAAGTGCAATGATCCGGAAGGTTGTGTAGGCCCTAATGGCATTATACCTTATGGACATATCATTGATCTACAATTGGTTGCCCGTGGATATGGTTATCTCTATGCCCTCCAAGAGGATGCTACGCTACGGATTGGAGATTCAGATGGCGAATTCAAGCCCACTACGGAAGACTGTGAAGCTAAAGACGGTTTGAGCTACACGCCCGGTGCCTCATTCGCCGGTTGGAACCTCATCGGCAACCCCTTTACCTGCGATGCCTACGTGAAAGACGCTGAAGGCAACTACATGGCCTACTACAGGATGAACGCCACCGGCGACCGCATCGTGGTGGCCGAGCCCGGAACGCCCATCAAGCCTTGCGAAGGCGTATTTGTGCAAGCCACGGGCGAAGAACAACACGCATACTTCACCACCACAACCCCGAGCCGTGGCGGAAGCATGGACTTCACCGTGAGCAAGCAAAGCAGCACCCGCAACGGCGCTTCGGCAAGCGCAACGCCCATCGACCGCGCCCGCATCAGCTTCAGCCAAGGCAAGGGCATGGGCCACTTGGACCTCATGGCCGACGCCAACCGCCTCTACATCCCGCAGGGCGGCAAAGACATGGCCGTGGTGTGCAGCGAGCCTGCCGGCGAAATGCCGCTCAACTTC
>ONVP01000170.1 GCA_900321315.1 uncultured Bacteroidales bacterium | reverse complement strand
CCGCCGGGCCAGCGCTCGGTAACGTAAGGCATTCCGACTTTCTTGGCCATGTCGGCGACCACGTCCTTGGCCTGCTTCTTGGTGGCCACGAAGAGTATTTTCTTGTTCGACTTGGCCAATTGGCAGAGGGCGTTGGCGGCCTCGTCCATCTTGGCTTGGGTCTTGTAAAGGTCTATGATGTGGATACCGTTGCGCTCCATGAAGATATAGGGAGCCATGTTCGGATTCCATTTTCTTCTGAGATGGCCGAAATGACAACCGGCATCCAGCAGTTCTTCAAATGATACTTGTTTCATGTGTTTTCTTTTTTGATGTTTACATTCGCTGAATACAATCGCCGAGTAGTCTTGACATGAAGAATCTCAGCGATTTGGATACTAAACAAAATCGCTTGGCTTCTGAGGGCTTAACGTTTGCTGAATTGGAACTTCTTACGGGCGCCGGGCTGTCCGGGTTTCTTGCGCTCGACCATGCGCGGGTCGCGGCGCATCAAGCCTTTGGCCTTCAAGGTGGGACGATACTCGGGGTTGATTTCGCACAAGGCGCGGCTGATGGCGAGGCGAAGGGCCTCGGCCTGGCCGTTGATGCCGCCACCGTCGAGGTTGACCTTGATGTCGTATTGGCCGAGGGTCTCGGTCAGCATCATAGGCTGTTCAACCACATAGTGGAGGATGCTCGTCGGGAAATACTCCTTGTAATCGCGCTTGTTCACCGTAATGTTGCCACTGCCGGCCTTCATGTAGATGCGGGCGACGGCGGTCTTTCTTCTACCTAAAGCGTTGATAACTTCCATGATTAGTCTTTGTATTGCTTGATTGTGTTGATTTTGAGTTCGATGGGCTGTTGGGCCTCATGCTTGTGGTTGGGACCTTCGTAAACGTAGAGGTTCCTGAAAATCTCGCTGCCGAGCCTGTTCTTCGGGAGCATGCCCTTGATGGCGTGCTCGAGCACGAAGGTGGGCTTGCGCTTCAGCTGCTCGGCCACGGTGCGGATGCGCTGGCCGCCCGGATAGCCGGTGTAGCGCATGTAGTACTTCTGTTCCATTTTCTTGCCGGTCAGCACAACTTTCTCTGCATTGATGATGATGACATTATCACCACAATCGCTGTGGGGAGTAAAGCATGCCTTCCTTTTGCCACGCAGAATCATGGCAACCTGTGAGGCCAAACGGCCCAGGATTTGTCCTTCAGCGTCCACTACATACCATTTCTTGTTGGCGTTTTCCTTATTGACGCTTACTGTTTTGTAGCTTAAATAATCCATTTTTTGTTGTTTGTTGTTTTATCCAATTTCAATAAATCACCGCCTTTTTTAAGGGCGTGCAAAATTACTTCTTTCTCCGATTCGCTCCAACTTTTTTGTGCATCAATTCCCTTTCGCCCGAAAATCAATGCGTTAGAGCCAACCAGAAACAGTTTTGGATGATTGAACGAGGCCGCAAAAGTACGACTTTTTTCAATACCTACAATAATTAATCCATTTTTTTTGACACGGGACGCTCAAAACCTGAAACGTACTGAGGCCATCACCTCCATCGGGCGGAGGGTATAGATGGTTTCCTGCACCGAGAAAGCACCCGAATAATAGGAAACATACCGCTTGCTGTTGAAAATGTTGTTCCATCGCACTTCGAAGCCGAGTTTGGGCTGTTCGATGGAGAACTCATAACTGGCGTCAACAAAAAAGTAAGGCTCGCCTTGGTGACGGTAGTATTCCGCCGTCAAGCTCACGGTCTGGTTGCGTTTCAGGAAGGCGAAGGCTTTGCCGAAATGCCGCCAATAGGTGATGTCGCTGCGTTTTTGCGTGTCGATGAAGGAATACAACTTGTTGTAGTTCAATGAATAGTCCACATTGAGCCAGTCTGTCACCTTGAACATTAATGACGGCGATAGACTGAAAGTCAGCGACTCCGTGTTCAGCAGTGCATCATTGACCAAGGAAACGCCGCGCGAGTCCAAAAGGTTGCCTTTCAAACCGATGGTAGTGCGGATGGGCGAGAAATACTTCTTGACGCTGCCGCTCAGGGTTTGATAGAAACGGTTGTTGGGCATTTCCACGATTTGCAAGGTGCTGAGGCCGCCTTCGCCTATTTCGTAGCGGTACATGTTTTCGGAATGTGTGTGCCCAAGGCCATAGCGCAGGTCGGCGTTGAGGGAAATGAACGGTTCCTTGAATTGCGCGCCCACGCTGCCCGACAGGATGCGCGACAGCGAGAGCGGCGCTTTGCGCATCACCAAGTCCTGATAGTCGGTGATCAGATAGGTATCCATCCAAGTGTTGTAGTTTTCGATACTGTGGCTCAATTGCGCCGAGGCGTTGATTGTCCAGAAGTTGCCGAGTTTGAGGCGGCTCCAAAGGTTTGGATTGAAAAGCAGCTTGGTCAGTTGGTCGCCGTCGGTTTCACTCTGCACTGTGACAGATTGCAGGCTTAAAGGCAAGTCCATTCCAGCGGAAAGGCGCTTGCGCTTGTATTCCACGCTCGCGCTGAGGTAGGGCTTTATTTGGCGGCGGTGCACTTGCGCATCGTTGGCAAGCGGGCTTTGCCAGTCGGTTTCGCCGTCGGAAAGGGCCAAATGCGAATGGATTTGCCGTTCCACGAAGAGGAAGCCCGCCTTAGGGCGTATGGTAAACCGTCCCGCCGTGAAAATGGCGCTGACGGCATGGTCGGCGAAATATTGTCGGGTGTTGAGTTGCTGCACGGTTTTCGCGTAGGCGATGCTGTCGTTGAGCAGGTTGGCGAACTGCCCTGGCTCCACTTCAAGGCGGTGGGGCGTTTGGCCGTAACCGATGTAAGAGGTGAAATCCAAGAGCCGTTTCCCGACGGGAAAGATGAGCCTCAAATCATTTTCAACGGACAAAGCGGGTGTTTTCAGCGTTTGGCAAATTGATTCACCATTGTTCACATCCAAGCCGAAAGCCTTGTCCCACGCGGTGGAGAAGTTGAGCTTGTTGTCCAAGTAATAAGCCTTGTCGTTGCGGTTGAGCGTAATCGTGCCGAAAAGCCAGTTGTCGCGGAAGCGGTTGTCGATTTGCTCGGTGTAGGCGAGGGTGTCGTTGGCAAGGTAAAGCGAGTTGCTTTGGCTCACCGACTGTTTCCGCAAGTCGTTGAGATAGTAGAGATTGACGCGCAAGGTGGTGTTCTCGCTTATGGGAAACAGCGTGTTCAGGTTGCCGAGGTGCGTTTGGTTGTCCAAATAGCGGTTGGCGTTGAACAGCGGCGTGGCGGCCTGCTTGATGCCAAGTTCCTCACCCAACTTGGCGGGGCGCTCCGCGTTGATGTTCTCAAAAGTGAGCATCCGGGTGAACAGGGTGAGGTCGTCGCCCGTGTTGTTGGTGCGGTAGGCGGCTAACATCTGCACCTTGCCCGAAAACAGCATCGGCGTGGTGTTTACGTTCCAAAGGAAAGGCCACGCGCCGAGGCCGACTTTGGCCGTGCCGGTGAGGGCCACGTCCTTGGCCAACTTGATGTTGATGGAAGCCTGCTCGGACTCGACCTTATCCTCCAGCATCTTGATGGGCTGGTGGTTCTCATACACTTCTACCGACGACACCGACTGGTGCGGCAGGTTCTTGCTGACCGCCGCGTAGCTTCCGCCCATCAGGTCCATGCCTTCGACGTAGAACTTCTGTATGGGCAGGCCTTGGTAGGTGATTTTGCCGTCGTCGGCCACCTCGATGCCGGGCATCCGCTTCAGCACGTCCTCGATGCTCTTGTCCTGCTTCTGCACAAAGGAGCCAACGATGTATTCTAATGTGTCGCCCTTCTGCTCGATGCTGCGGGCGCGCACGGTGACACCTTTCAGCTCTTGAACCTCTTCACGAAGCGTGAAATCCACCGTCTGGCTGCGGTTGGCGATGCGTTTGGTCTGCTTCTCGAAAAAGAGCGACGAGGTGGCCACATCGAGGCTGTCGGCTTCGGCGTTGACCGAAAGGCTGTAGCGACCGTCGTTGTCCGTGCCCGCGTAGGCCACGATGACACGGCTGCCTGCCTTGTAGGCCAACACCTTGATATTGGGCAAGGTCTCGCCTTCGGTGTCCTTCACCGTGCCCGTGAGCACCGTTTGCGCCGGCAGTGCATTGCCGAGCAGCAGAAACAAGACAATATGCAGCCAACGCGGTTTCATTTCCTGTCGAGTTCGATGGGGTTGTTTTTCGTAATCCCGTAATAGTAAAGCTTTTTTGACATGTCGTCCGTCCCGTTGGCGGATTGAATGTAGGGTGCAGCGTTCTCCACAATGTTGGCCAAGAAATCATCATAGACTTTGAAAAACGCCTTCTTGTTGGTTCTCACATAATCCAGATTTTCCCATTCGATGAACATGTCTTCAGGGATTTCCGCTGAGACCATCTCGAAACGGTAATGGTCTTGCGTGTCGGCAATCTTCACGATAAGCCCAGGCAAGCCACAGAACATATATGGCCCGTCATTGTAAGGCAATTCAGGGGCAAACCAAGCCTCCCAAGTGCGACCGCCATAGTCGCAAACGGCCTTTTGGGTGAAATAGCCGCTGATGGTGGCGGTGTCTTCAGTGTAGTCCCAATTCATACAGGGGTAGTTTTCCTCGTAAAGAAACGTCCCCGTCATCAGCACATGCTCTATCATGGTGACTTTGCCCGTGGGGTGGTTCTTGAAAACCCTGTATGTGTAACGGGAAATGTCCTCTTGTTTCACATAAATCACTTTTTCCACGATGCCTTGCCGCCATTTCTCCTTCATTTTCTTGTCGGCCCTATAATAATTGTAACTCTGGAAGCGGCTGATTTCGTCGCCGATAAGCAACATCATCCGCTCTTTTTTTGCGCGGTCCATGTGGTTGGTGTCCTCACGGTATGTGAGGTCGTACATCACCATCAGACGAGCTTGGCAAAGCGTGTCCTCGTCCTGCGCCCGCATCGGCGAAACAAAGGCCAAAGCCGCAATTAATAGAAGGAGTCTTGTTTTCATTGCGCGATTGTTTTTGTGATTAACGCTGCAAAGTTAGGACTAATATTTTAATTTTAATATCAAAGGAAATTTATTCGTTTTTTTTCATTTCCTGTCGAGTTCGATGGGGTTGTTGCGGGATTGCAACACGTGTTTGATTCTTTTGGCAATGGCTTCGCTCACAGCA
>ONVP01000053.1:5609-18501 GCA_900321315.1 uncultured Bacteroidales bacterium | reverse complement strand
CGGGATGGATGGTCGCAAGGTTGTTGGCCGTGGCGATGAACAGGATTCTCGAGAGGTCGTAATCCAGCTCGATGAAGTTGTCGTAGAAGGTGTTATTCTGCTCAGGGTCAAGGATTTCCAAGAGCGCAGCTTGCGGGTCGCCGCTGATGTTGTTGCCGCTCACTTTGTCGATTTCGTCCAAGACGAAAACAGGATTTCCCGACTTCACCTTGCGCAAATTCTGGATAATGCGGCCCGGCATGGCACCGATGTAAGTTTTTCTGTGGCCGCGCAGTTCCGACTCGTCGCGCACGCCACCAAGTGACATTCTGACATATTTTCGGTTCAGCGCACGGGCGATGGACTTGCCGAGCGAGGTTTTGCCCACGCCGGGAGGTCCGACGAGGCAGAGAATCGGGGCTTTCATGTCCTGCCGCAACTTCAGCACGGCCAAATGTTCTATGATTCTGTCTTTCACCTTCTCCAAGCCGAAATGGTCGGCATCGAGGACGCGCTGGGCGCGCTTCAGGTCGAAGTTGTCCTTGGTAAACTCATTCCACGGCAAATCAACGAGATACTGCAAATAGTTCAGCTGAACGCCGTATTCCGACGACTGCGGATGGGTGCGCTCCAATTTCTTCAGTTCCCTGTCGAAAACTTCAGCCACCTCCTTCGACCACTTCTTCTTCTCAGCCTTTTCCTTCAACTCCTTGACATCCTGCTCGTTGGGATTGCCGCCCAACTCTTCTTGGATGGTGCGCAGTTGTTGGTTCAGATAATACTCGCGCTGCTGCTTGTCCATGTCGTCGCGCACTTTGCTCTGGATTTGCTGCTTCAGTTCAAGCATCTGCTTCGCCTCGGTCAGCACGGAGAGCAGTCCGTTGGCTATCTCGTTGAGGTTGCGCGCCTCCAAAATCCCTTGACGCACAGGCAGTTCGGCCTCAATGTTGCTGGCCACGAAATTCAGCAAAAACACAGGGTCGTCGATGCTCTTAATGGCAAAGCCCGCCTCTTGCGACAGGTTGCGCGAGCGCGGGATGACCTGAATGGCCAAGTCCCTGACCGACTGCAACAAAGCCTCGAACTTGCGTGTGTTGGGTATGTCTTCCGAGGCCGCGTAAGGTATCACGGCGGCCTTCATGTAGGGTTCGTTTTGGATGGGTTCCACTATCTCGAAGCGGCGGATGCCTTGTATGATGACCGTCACGCTGCCGTCAGGCATCTCGAACGACTTGAGGATTTGCGCCGAAGTGCCCACCTTGTAGAGGTCTTCAAGCACCGGCTCGTCCACATTCGATTCCTTTTGCGCAACAACGCCAATGGGCTTGCGTTTGCGGCTGTATTCCTTCACTAACTGGATTGACTTCTCGCGCCCCACAGTGATGGGGATGACCGTGCCCGGATAGAGCACCGAGTTGCGCAAGGGCATGATGGGCAGCTCTTCCGGCACCGACTCGTTTTGGCTGAGTTGGCTCTGCTCGATGGTCAGCACGGGGATGAACTCGGCATCCGTGTCAATCATGTCTGAAAACAATTCGGGTTCAACTTTATAACTCATAAGCAATGAAATTTGACATGGGACTTCATGACAATGACTTATGACGATGACAATGACAGCTTGATCCAAAGCGATATGGTTTTACGATATGTGAAAGCTGTCATAGTCATAGTCAATGGTCATGGTCGAAAAAGTCCTGTGTCAATTATGTAAACTAATTTTCTCATAAAAGTGATTCTTTGGGCGACAAAATGTCAGTCTGCCGCCGCATTACACCTTATAATATATATGGGTGCATGGTAGGGCAATAATAGTGCCAAACACAAAAAAAGCCCTCGCTTTTGGGCAAGAGCTTCCTTTTTCTCGGTTGAAACGGCTTTATTTGGCCTCTTTCTTCTCAAAGAACTTCTTGTACTTGCTGTTGAACTTATCAACACGGCCGGCGGTATCGACGAGCTTCATCTTACCGGTGTAGAACGGGTGCGAAGCGCTGGAGATTTCGAGCTTCACGAGCGGGTATTCGTTGCCGTCTTCCCACTTGATGGTGTCCTTGGTGTTGATGGTCGAGCGCGACAGGAAGGTCACATCGTTTGACATATCTTTGAACACAACCAGTCTGTAATTCTTAGGGTGAATGTCTTTTTTCATCGCTGATTTCCTTTTAATTTCGAGCCGCAAAAGTACGACTTTTTCTTGGAATGGCAATCGGTTTTGGTGTTTTTTTCATACTATTTTTGTAATTTACTGATTTACAACAATATAACAAACTTGCTACACTTCAAAATTGATGCAAATTAAGAAGGTTGCCAAATTCACCAAAAAAAACCGTCCAAATTCACCAAAAACCAGGTAACGAAACAAAGGTTAGTTCTCGCAGACGGGCCTCACACTGATGCCTTGGCAGCGCATGCATTCAATTAGGTTGCAGTTGATTGAAAGAAAGTAGAAGATCCATGCGCCGTCCGGGCTGTCGGTGCAGAGCGACTGCGACCAGTAAAAGCCGCGGCCTCCAGCGCCGTAGAGATTGCGGTCCAAGCGGTAGCCAGTGGCGGGCAAGAAAAGACTCGCACCATTGGCGGCAGTGAACATACGACCTTCCACCCCATTTTGCTCCGTCCATTGACTCGTGGTGTTGTCATACAATTCTTGCCATTGTTCCTTTGTAGGTGTGCGCCATTTTCTCCCCCAGTTGGCCTTGGCTGCATCGTCCTTGGGCTGCAAAGTGGTTAGGTTGTCGGTAAAGCCATTGTAGCCATAACTAGGAGAGAAACAGTACTTGGTCAAATAATGCGAACCGCCATAATGGTAGGTGTTCCAATCATAGTTGTACTTCACCTGCGTTTCGCCCCAAGCAAAATAGTCGCCGTAGCCTTCGGGAGTGTCGGCTCCCACATTGCAGGTGGCCCAGAGCGTTCCACTCGGCAAGCCGAGGTCGATGTAATCGTGGCCGTTGTAAGAACCATTACCGTCGTTGTGTTTTTTGCATCCTGCGGCGCAAACGACCGCTATTGCTAGCATTAAAGCTGCTATGGGTTTTGTGAATTTTTGCATAAGTTTTGATTTCATTTTTTATTCTCCTTTTAAACGTTTAATTTCTTTATCAAAATCTGAAACATAGTTTTGGTCTTGTATTATTCGGAAAACCTCATACTCTTTTTCTGCCTTAATCTTTGCTTCCAATGCCGTAACGCTACCAGCATCTTCCAAAATGGGACGTTGTGCAAGGTTCAAAAAGTCATCTAGGATATTACACCAATCACTCATCGTTGTAGGAATCTCTCGTTCCGCCCGATCTTCTGCCAAATCGATATAGGCAGTTACTAATCGGTTCAATGCGTTGATGTTTTTCTCGCTCAAATAGTTTTTGGCTATGGTCACATCCGATTTCAGTACTTTTCCATCGGGCGAATGCTTCCAAGTAGTCAATCCCATGTGTGGTTTGGTGGCATCGGCCGATTCATAAATAATTTCGGCAGCAGTCTTGCCCGAAATAGCCCAATGCAACTTGTTTTGCACTGTCGCGAAAAACATGCGTGTTACAGGAGAATCCTTGTCGTAATCAATGGCAAGAGCATACAAATCAGTTATTTTCTGATAGAAACGGCGTTCGCTGGCACGAATCTCACGGATTTCAACCAACAATTCCTTGAAATAATCATGCCCAAAGGACGGCCCTTTGATTAGCCTTTCCTTATCGAGCACATAGCCTTTGACTATAAACTCGTTCAAGGTTTTTGTAGCCCAAATGCGGAATTGCGTGGCTTGCTTGCTGTTCACACGGTAACCCACGGCGATGATGGCGTCGAGATGGTAGAAATCAAGTTCACGTTCAACACTACGCTTGCCTTCTTGCTGAACTATTCGAATTTTTCGAATAGTTCGATCTGGTTGTAATTCACCACTTTGGAATATCTCTTTCAGGTGATAGTTTACTGTGTGTACCTCCACACCAAACAATTCGGCCATCCGCTTTTGCGTTAGCCAAAACGTGCCGTCCTCGTACTTAACTTGCACGCTTACATTTCCAGTGTCTGTGGTGTATAGTATGATGTTGCTGTCCATGATTCAATTCTTAAGTTGTTTTTGCCAAAGTTTTCTTTTTACCTTCTTTGCTCTCCTCATCAGGCAGTTGATATAGTATGAATTGGATTTCGTTCATAGTGCAATTTGAAGTCAAGACAATATTTCTTCATTTTCTATTTTTCCTTATAACCAATGCTTCATCTACTTGGACACAACTATTCTCTACAAAATTGTAAGAATTATATTTACGGCTACTGTTTCTATCTATTTGAAAAACATTATTCCAATATTGTCCAAACTGCATTGGATAGCCTGGGTCTAAAACATATAATAAGATGTTTTTAGGATTCTCTTCGTATCCGATTGCAACAACTGCATGCCCTGTTTTTCCTGTACGTTGAAAACCCAATTCAACTGGATCATTGTTCTTGAGTGCATCTAAAACAATATCTATAAATACATTATTATCATTCTCAAATGCATAATATTCAACGCTGACCATTTTTTTATATGCATGTAGCAATTCATCCTTCAAAGTGCTTAAATAATAACCTTTCCTCACAAATCCATTATAATGCAAAAAAGCTCTTATTAGCCTACCCTTAGATGTGTTTCCTTTTATTCTCTCATCATCTAAAGATACGACATCGTTTCTATGAATAGAACGTATTATAATTAAACACATCATCATGCTATACACTGCACACGCGCCATCCATCGTACCTTGTTGAAGATGGACTGCTTGTTTGGTTCCTTTAACAACTAAACCATCATTTAACAACTGTAATTTATTGATAATATGCAACATACATTAATTATTTAATCTCCATTCTCACCAAAAGCAAGAATTGTAATTCCATTTATGCTTCGATTTCTTCTCATTTTATTTTGATTTGGCAAAAATAACAATTTTTCCGAAAACCTCAAACCATCACCTATATTTGTGTTATCTTTGCACCGATAATCAATCATCCGCAACAATGGCTCTACTCACCGACATCAACGATTTGCTCAACAAACGCAAGGTCGAGTCCGACCGAATCGAATTCAAGAAAGGCTGGAATCCGACTACCGTTTATCGTTCTATCTGTGCATTTGCCAACGACATTGAAGATAATGGCGGTGGTTATATCCTCGTCGGTGTCGAGGCTATCGATGGAGTTCCTGTAAGACCTGTCACAGGCTTGTCGCTTACCGAAATCGACAACATCCAGCGCAAGATGATTGACTACAACAACATGTTTGAGCCGTATTATATGCCCCGTCCTTCTGTTGAAGAGGTAGATGGGAAGCATATCCTTGCCATTTGGGTGCCGTCTGGGGTCAATCGTCCATACGCCATCCCTTCCGATGTCAATGCGAAACTGAAAAAGCCGACCTATTATGTGCGAAACGGGAGCAGTACCGTTGAGGCAAAAGGCGAAGTCCTTGATGAGTTGCGCGGTCTGGCTTCTCATGTCCCCTTCGACGACCGTCCCAATCCTGACATCAAATTAGACGACCTTTCTTCGAGCCTGATGCGCGATTTCTTTGTCAGCATCGGCAGCAAACTCAAAGACCAAGACCTCTCGGGCAACAATATGCTGGATGCGCTTGAACAGATGAATATGCTCGAAGGGCCAGCCGAACGCCGCTACATCAAGAACATTGCCGCCATGATGTTCTGTGATCATCCTGAAAAATTCTTTCCCAAGACCCAGGTCGAAATCGTACTCTTCCCAGAAGGCCGTGAAAGCAATCCTAACAACATGTTTGAGGCTCCTGTTATTCACGGTTCCGTGCCGCGAATGATCAACGACACTTTGCAATACCTTCGCACCATGGTCATACGAAAGCATATCGTTAAACCAAAAGACGATGAACATTCCACCAAGTCGTTCAACTATCCTTATCAGGCCATTGAAGAGGCTGTGGTCAACGCCTTCTATCACCGTGATTACCGCGAATATGCGCCTATCGAAATCACTATTGAACCAGACCGCATCACCATTTTCAACCTCGGCGGTCCAGATCATTCCATCAGCATGGAAGCCATACGCCGTGCCAAGTCGTTGCGTTCCCGCCGATACAGGAATGTCCGCCTTGGTGATTGTCTCAAGGAACTTGATCTAACTGAAGGTCGTGCAACTGGTATTCCCACCATTCAAGATGAGCTTCTTGCCAACGGTTCTTCTTTGGCCTCCATCGAGACCGATGAGGAACGTTCCTTTTTCCTCATTGATTTACCTTGTCGTTCTGACATGGTGAAAAAATTGGACATTGAAAAAATCGTCCGCTATACTGACACAAAAGAATCAGGTGATTTCACAAAAGACTTCATAAAAGATTTCACGAAAGAAAACAACATAGAAATCTCTGAAAGACAGTATGATATTCTTCTTCTATTGACGAAAGACCGCACTCTGACTTCACAAAAGATTTCACAAAAGATTTCACAAAAGAAACCCGTATCTATGCGTACAATTCTGAAAGATCTTGCTGAACTTCAACAGAAAGGTTTCTTACGTCGTGAAGGCGGTCGTAAAAACGGTTACTGGCAGCTACTTTTCTTGCCATTGGATTAATTGGGCATCAAAATGTACTAAAACGGAGCCCTAAACCCTATCAAATCCATAGAAAAACCTAAATATTTCAAAAAAGGTTTGGCACATTGTTTTAATTACTATCTTTGCAGCAAAATAAGAGCTTATCACTCGATTAACAAATTATAAATCAACCGTTTAAAATAAACAATTGAAATGAAACAAGCTTTTAATTTCAATGCAGGTCCTTGCGTCCTGCCCAAGCAAGCCATTGAAAGCACCGTCAAGGCGCTTTACGACTTTGACAACACCGGCATCGGCATTGCCGAGATTTCTCACCGCACCCCGGGTTGGGAGCGCATCATGGAAGAAACCCGCCAGCTGTGGCGCGACCTCCTGAACATCCCCGCCGAGTACGAAGTCCTCTTCCTCGGAGGTGGCGCCAGCACCCAATTCTTCACCGTGCCCGCCAACCTCTTGAAGACCAAGGCCGCCTACCTCCAGACCGGCGTCTGGGCCAAGAAGGCCGCCAAGGAAGCCAAACTGTTCGGTAAGGTCGATATCGTTGCCAGCAGCGAAGACAAGACCTACAGCTACGTCCCGAAGGGCTACACCATCCCCACGGATGCCGACTATTTCCACATCACGACCAACAACACGATTTACGGCACCGAAATCAAGCATGACATGGACTGCCCCATCATGCTCGTCGCTGACATGTCGTCCGACATCATGAGCCGTCCCGTCGATGTGAAGAAGTACGGCCTCATCTACGGTGGCGCCCAGAAGAACGTCGGACCCGCTGGCGTGACCTTCGTCATCGTGAAGAAAGACATCCTCGGCAACATTGGCGACCGCGCCTACATGAACCCGCTGCCGACGATGGTCGATTTCCGCACCCACGCCGCTGAAGAAGCCAAAAACATCTCGATGTTCAACACCCCGCCCGTACTGCCCATCTTCATGATGCACGAAACCCTCCTTTGGGTGAAAGACACCATCGGTGGCGTCGAGGCCATGAACAAGATCAACCTGAAGAAGTCGAACCTGCTCTACGAAGAAATCGACCGCAACAGCATGTTCGTCGGCACCGCCGAGAAGGAAGACCGTTCCATCATGAACCACTGCTGGGTGATGGCTCCCGGTTACGAGGAGAAGCAAGACGCCTTCATGGCCTTCGCCAAGGAGCGCGGCATGGTCGGCATCAAGGGTCACCGCAGCGTCGGTGGTTTCCGCGCCAGCCTCTACAACGCCTGTCCGATTGAGGCCGTCGAAGCCCTCGTCCAGTGCATGCAAGACTTTGAGAAAGCGAACAAGTAATTAGCTAAAAAGCTATTAGCCATTAGCTGTTAGCCGTTAGCAGCGTCACAGTTGCTAATGGCTAACGGCTAAAAGCTAACAGCCACAATAAACACGCAAACACAAAACAACCCAACATCATGAAAGTATTAGTTGCTACAGAGAAACCGTTCGCCAAGATCGCCGTTGATGGCATCCGCGAAGTCGTAGAGAAGAATGGCTACGAACTGGCTCTTTTGGAAAAATATACTGATGTCAATGACCTCTACAAGGCTGTTGCTGATGCTGACGCTCTTATCGTGCGCAGCGACAAGGTGACGAAGGAAGTCATCGACCACGCCAACAACCTAAAGATCGTCGTCCGCGCCGGCGCCGGTTTCGACAACCTCGACCTTGAGGCTTGCACCGCCAAAGGCATCGTGGCCATGAACACTCCCGGCCAAAACAGCAACGCCGTTGCCGAACTCGTCATGGGTATGCTGGTCTATGCCGTCCGTAACTTCTACAACGGCAAGAGCGGCGGCGAGCTGATGGGCAAGAAGCTCGGTATCCTCGCTTTCGGCAACGTGGGTCGCAACGTGGCCCGCATCGCCAAGGGCTTCGGCATGGAAGTTTATGCTTTCGACGAATTCGTCCCTGCCGACAAGATTGAAGCCGATGGCGTTCACGCCGTCGCCAACCGCGACGCTCTCTTCGAGACCTGCGACGTGGTCAGCCTGCACATCCCGGCCACTGCCGAGACCAAGCAGAGCATCAACTACGCTGTGGTGAACAAGATGCAGAAAGGCGGCATCCTCGTGAACACCGCCCGCAAGGAAGTCATCAACGAGCCTGAACTGCTCAAGCTGATGGCCGAGCGCACCGACCTCAAGTACATCACCGACATCATGCCCGATGCCGACGCCGAGTTCAAAGCCTTCGAAGGCCGCTACTTCGCCACGCCCAAGAAGATGGGTGCCCAGACCGAGGAAGCCAACATCAATGCTGGTTTGGCAGCCGCCGAACAGATTGCCGACTTTTTCAAGACGGGTAACAAGCGTTTCCAAGTGAACAAGTAAATCAACAAATTCCGAAAGGCACTGTGGGGTTGTCATGCCTGCAGTGCCTTTCCTTAAACGACTGATAATGATTTCAGAAAGCAACAAGACATCTCCGTTTTTTAAATTTGAAAGCCTCCGCATCTATCACAAATCGGTGGATTTCAGCAACGCCATTGTCACACTTAGCAACCATTGCCAGACCGAAGCCCACCATAGACTTGTTGGCATGTTCGTCACGGAAGCAACGCAAATCACCTCCAACATCATCGAGGGGTCTTCGCTTCCGAAAAACGAGTTTGCCGATCAACTTCAAAAATCGAAGTCGTGCATCGGACGGTGCGTCGCTTTGTGTACCTTGGCCCAAAAGCAACATCTCATCGACGAAACCCAAGAAACTGACATTCGAAACGAACTGATGGAACTGACCAAAATGATTGGTGCCTTGATCCTCTCTTTTCAGAAACACGAATCAGCCTCGAATTTTGACCTCTAATCGACGAATCATTTAACAAATAAATACCATGTCAATCATCAAACCGTTCAAAGGATGGCGTCCTGGCGTGGACATCGTCCAAAAACTGGCCTCCCGCCCTTACGACGTGCTGAACACCGAAGAAGCCCGCAAGGAATGTGAGGGCAACCCCTACAGCCTGCTCCACGTGACCAAGGCCGAAATCGACCTGCCCGAAGGCCACAAGGACAGCGACTTCGAAACCTATCTGAAAGTCGTTGAGAACTTCAACAGTTTCAAGGACTTCGGATGGATCAAGCAAGATGAAGAGGAAAAACTCTACATCTACGCCCAAAGCATGAACCCCACCGACGCCAACGCCCACTGGCAATATGGCATCGTGGCCTGCGCTTACAGCGAGGACTATGTGAACAAGATCATCAAGAAGCACGAGCTGACCCGTAAGGACAAGGAAGAGGACCGTATGAAGCACGTCCGCCTTACCAACGCCAACGTCGAACCTGTGTTCTTCGCCTACCCCGCCGTTGCCCGTATCGATGAGATTGTGGCCGGCATCACCGCCAAGAAGCCCATCTATGACTTCATCGCCAAAGAAGACGGCTTCGGCCACCGCTTCTGGGTTATCGACGACAAGGCCATCATCGCCGAACTCGTCGAGCTCTTTGCCACCAAGGTTCCGGCCATGTACATCGCTGACGGTCACCACCGTAGCGCTGCCGCAGCCCTCGTCGGCCAGGAGAAGAAGGAAAAGAACCCTGCCCACACCGGCAAGGAGGAGTACAACTACTTCATGACCGTCATCTTCCCCGACAACCAGTTGAACGTCATCGACTACAACCGCGTCGTGAAAGACCTCAACGGCCTCAGCACCAAGGACTTCTTCAAGGCCCTGCAAGAGAACTTCGACATCGAATGCAAGTGCAACTGCACCAAGGACGGCGGCACCTGTAACTGCGAGTTCCCCTGCCACTGCGAGTGCGACACTGAGTACAAGCCCAACAAGCTGCACAACTTCTCAATGTACATCGAGGGCGTGTGGTACAGCCTGACCGCGAAGCCCGGCACCTACAACGACAACGACCCGATTGGCGTGTTGGACGTCACCATCCTCAGCAACCTTGTCCTCGACAAGATTCTGGGCATCAAGGACCTCCGCACCGACAAGCGCATCGACTTCGTCGGCGGCATCCGTGGCCTCGGCGAACTGAAGCGTCGTGTGGACAGCGGCGAGATGAAGGTCGCCTTCGCGCTCTATCCTGTGAGCATGAAGCAGATCATCGACATCGCCGACACGGGCAACATCATGCCTCCCAAGACCACTTGGTTTGAGCCGAAACTGCGTTCGGGCCTTGTGATTCACACGCTGGATTGATTGGGCTGATTTCTAAAGAAAAACCACGGGGCGAAATTTCTTGCTCCGTGGTTTTGTTTCTACGTCAGGCATAAATTTTGGCTACATTCCTTTCAGTTCCATTATCACTTCATCAGCGATATAAGCATCACTGAAAGTATAGAGCAAGGTCTCGGGATTATGAAGTTCCTCGCAAGTCTGCGACTTGTAGAACAATCCTAATGCTTGTTCGGGACTAATATTCAGTTGAGCCGCCAAAGCCATGACCACTCCACCTATTTTATACCACATCTGGTCTGTTCTAAGCATAGTCTTCAATGTTTGTTGATTCGACAAAATGCAAATACTTGTCGATAATTTCTTGGTTTAAGATACAGAACTGATTGTTAGGTTTGTGCTTCGACAATTCCACCAATGCAGCCTCAGCCGACATACGACCTCGAATATAGTCTTCCACAGTGTCGATGACATTGTCGTTGGCCACTCCTCCTTCAACCACATCATAGTCCTTCCAAAGCCTCTTTCCTTTTCGGTTTGCTACAATAAAGTCGAGCCATGCCTTGTCGTATGATGCAAACTTCAAGTAATGGTATTCTGTCTCGACCATATCCACATCAAATTCATAGATATTCAACACAGGATTGGCCAATCGCCTTGTCGCAATCCTTGAAGCCCATCTTTCTGCTTGTTGCCTCATGTCTGTGACATAAAAGCCTTGTCCGAAATCCAGATTAGGCCGACTTAGAGCCACCAACGGCTTGCTCACTTCAATGGCAGAACCATGATACACGGTAATCATTGGCTTCCTCCTTTCTGTTTCTCCCAAAACTCCAGCGTCTCAATGATGTCGGCAGTGACATTTTCTCGGCTTTCGGTATGAATGGTATCATAATAAGGAATGATATAATCATGAATCAATCCAACACGCTCCATACGACGATAGATTTCCGTTGCTTTGCAACCAAGCTTCTCAGCCGCCGACTCGATGCACGAACTCACAAACGTAACGATGCGTTCCTGCTCCGTGGGATGCGGATAGCCCTCGTCCCAAACATAAGTGTCCGTTCGATTATTTAATGAAGTCTTGCCTAACATATCAACTGTTTTTTTGCAAAAGTACGATTTTTTCCAACATCTGAAAGAAAACGGCACCACATTTATTATTACTTTTGCAAAAACAAAACGATGGCCAAAACACCTGTCAATATCAGCGCCAACCTCATCAAGCACTTCGCCAACTACCTGCGTTTGGAGCTTTCGCTGTCCGACAACAGTGTGGAGGCCTATTGTCACGATGTCCTGTTGTTTCTGCAATATCTTGAAAACCAAAGTTTTTCTACTGAAACCACAAGCAGGACACCATCGAGAATTTCTTCGCTTATCTTTATGATTTGAACATCGGTGCCACCTCGCAAGCGCGAATCCTTTCGGGACTGAAGTCGTTTTGGCGTTACCTGCTCCAAGAAAACCTTGCCGAAACCGACCCAACCATCCTCATCTCCTCCCCCACTTTGGGCCGCCACCTGCCCGAAGTACTGACCTACGAGGAAATCCAAAAAATGATTGACAGCATCGACCTCAGCCAACCCACAGGCCATCGCAACAAGGCCATGATTGAGGTGATGTACGGCTGCGGTCTGCGTGTTTCGGAACTCATCGAATTGCAAATCAGCGATATATACCGCAACGACGGTTTCCTCCGCATCTTCGGCAAGGGCAGCAAGGAAAGGCTGGTGCCCATAGGCGACAACAGCCTGAAAATCCTGTTCCACTACATTGAAGGCGCACGACTGCACATCACACCGAAACCCAAATTCACCGACACCGTTTTCCTCAACAGCCGTGGCACGGGATTGACCCGACAAATGGTCTTCCTGATTGTCAAGGACTTGGCGGAGAAAAATGGTATTACCAAAGTCATCAGCCCGCACACGTTTAGGCATAGTTTCGCCACGCATTTGCTCGAAGGCGGCGCCAACCTGCTCGCCGTCCAGCAGATGCTCGGCCACGCCAGTGTGAGCACCACGGAAATTTACACGCATATTTCGGATGAGCTGTTGCGCGACACATTGACGACGTATCATCCGAGGTTTAGAACGAAATAGACTTGCGCTATGGGAAAAAGTCATGGTAAAGACGACAAGCGTTTCCTCCTCAATCTCATCAGCGAGGGCGAGCACCAGCAGCAGGACTTCAAATATCGGGTTG
>ONVP01000053.1:0-5596 GCA_900321315.1 uncultured Bacteroidales bacterium | reverse complement strand
AAGTTGGCTCACTCCGTTTCTGCCTTTGCCAATACCGATGGAGGACGGTTGCTCATCGGCGTGCGTGACGACGGCCAGCTCTCCGGCGTCCGTTCCGAGGAGGAGATTCATATAATGCGATTGGCGGCTTCCAAATACTGCCGACCCGAAACGACCGTCAAGTTCGACACCTATCGCGCCGATGGGCGCGCCATTGTCATGGCCACGGTGCCGCCATCCGACAAGAAGCCCATTTGTGCCCAAGATGAAGACGGGCACATGCGCGCCTATATCCGTATCAACGACGAGAACATCGTAGCCTCGCCCGTTTTGTTTACACTTTGGCGAGAATCTCAACAGCCCCAAGGGGCGATGATTCCCTATAATGACGACATTCGCAAGCTGCTTGAGGTGATGCAGGGCGAGCAAACACTCAACCAAATCGTCCGCCAAGCCAAGCTCCCCCGCCCCAAGGTCATCACTCTTTTGGCCCACCTTATCCGCTTCGGCACAGTGAAATGGAGCTATTCGGAAAAGGCGTTTGTTTTTGGATTGGAGTGATTGAAAGGATTTAGGATTCCTTTCATTTGGCATGGCTGAAAGGGAATGGCTTCGATTATTATATTTATATCGGAATAATTCGTACCTTTGCAGTCAAAGACAAAAGTATGAATCCTGGAATCGCTGAGGAATTAACGAATTTGCAGTCCTTCAGTGGGTCGGACTTTGTAGTACAGTTAAAAAGGATTGCTGCGCGCAATGAATTCTATCCTTATGAAAACAGTATCGATAACCCGTGACCTGACACTAAGCCCAAATTATTACCAACTTTTCATGAAAAGGTATTTGAAAGGAGAATAAAAAGAACCGCTGTTGTTGCGGCTCCTTTTAATTTTGGGTAGTGTCGATAAAGGCTTGCCCCTCGCGGGAAACTTACCCGGATAGCCAATCCTCAGATTGACGTTGCAAATATACGAACTTTTTTGTTCACCGCAAGGGTTTTGGTGAAAAAAGTGGAAAAAATCATTCTATCTACCTGAACGGCAAAGCACTTTATCGTACACGGGGTGGATTGCTTTGACTATCAATAAGTTTGTTTGAGCAAGAGGTTACTCGTCTGATTTGTAACCAATCCGTTTACGAGGTTGGGCTTTTGTTTCTCTTAATTGGTCAAGGGCGTCATTGAGGGCTTCTATTTGTACGGCAATTTCCAAGTTAGTCTGTTCCTGCTGCTCGTTGATGTCGTTCTGGTCGTGGAGGATTTCCTCGATATAGGCGTTCAATTGGTCGACTTTATGGGAAAGCTGTTCCATTTTTAGGTCGACCGACAGCATTGTTGCTATAGCGTTTCGCATTGCGATAAACGCTCTCGTCACCATCACACTCATTTGTACGGCACAAGGGCTGTGTAATACGGAGGCAAGCATCACAGCACCATGTTCGGTGAATGCATAAGGAGATGCCGACTTGGGACGTTTTTGCGGCGATGTCATCACATTTTGTGACGACATGTTGCTAATCCTCTCAATTTCAACCCATTCCTCTTTTGACAATTTGAACATAAAATCCTCTGGGAATCGGTCTGCATTACGTTTGACTGCTTGGTTGAGAGCTCTTGTCTCTACTCCGTAGATGTTGGCGAGGTCGCGGTCAAGCATTACCCTTTGGCCGCGAATCTCATAGATTACATTTTTGATGGTTTCGATGTTTCCCGTTTGCACATCGGTTGGGATGACTTTGGTGGGTTTCGGAGTTTCCATAACGATACTACTTTTAGTTTTTACGCAGCAAAGTTATGTCACTTGTCAAGAGTTATCCGTTGATTAAACGTTTGTAGTCGATTGTAGTCGTTTGCTGTCGGATATATAGTTAAAAATCATATATATTATGTTTTCCTAAAAGATTTCATCTCAAGAAACCGTATTGGTAGACTTTCGGTTCGATGTGCGCGGCAAGGGCTTTTATTGCTGTGCGAAGTTCGGTTAGAAGGGCAGTATATGTGATATCAGAACTATCGGTGTTCATTTGCTCTTTGCCCCCCTTGGTTATCTTTGTGCCTTGAAAGTATAAACGAATATCGTAGTAACTGGCATTGGGATCGGCTCCAGGTTGCTTGTGGTAGTATTTCCATAAATTGCGTCCTGCGTTAAATACAGCTTCTGCCTCATGTGATAGATTGTCAAGTGGACGGTAAGAGTTAGTTTGTTCTTGCTTCGAATGTGAAGAAAAGAGGTCAATCTGTTTATCTTGAGGATAAACTGTGTGAATGCTGTTAAGATAATCACTCATAAAGTGGCTGGTGAAGTTGTCTTGTGCGCCAATTTCGGCCTCGGTGAAAGGTATCCAGTAATTTGTGCCAAGATCTTTCTTCACGACGTTTGCATTGCTGAAGAGACTGTATATTATGCAATCTGTTTGGAATTCATAATCCGTTTCCCATTCGTTATTCGGTAGTAGGAACTGGTCGCGGTCATTTAGCCATGTGGCATCAATCACCTTTCGGATAGAAAAGTAAATACAGCTACGCTGGAAATTAGTACGTGTAATAGGCTTGAAGAAGGTAGATGTATGATTACTAGGCCTTGTTAAGATGCATATCTCGTTTTGGTGTTGAAAGTCATTCCCGTTGCATACAACCCAGCCTATAGGTTCCTCTATAGCTTTCCATGTGTCGCGCAACCAGTCATTGAGCATGATGGAATTGTCATAACTACAGATTAGTTTGGTACCTATTTGTTCACCATCATAGTTGTATAAGTCGGAGAACGTTTCCTCAAAAACTTCATTGTTATTGAGGTGCCAAATGAAAAATCCAATAGGGAATTTACCTTTTACATTGTCGAAAGAGTCTGCGGGTACTAGAAAATTTCGACCAAGTTGTGCTCTGAATGCTTTTCTGAACTCGCGGAAATAAGGCCCTTGCAAGATTTTCAACTTTGAAAATTCCGCAAGGATGCCTGGAGAAAGTTCACGATACACCCTCATAAAAAATTGCACGAATAATTCCCTTTTGGCATAGGTGCCGATGCCCATTGTGTAGTCGCGGTGTGCGCGTGTCTTGTTGCTTACACCTACCTTTGCTTCTTTATAGTAGGTGCTTCCCGCTTCTGCATACGGCGGGTTGATGTACACGATGAGCCGCTTACGTTCCTCGGGATCGTTAATGACGGCACGCAGGCTTTCGGGTAGATCTTTGAAATCGTCGTTGAGGAAGTCAAACTGGAAGATATGTTTTTCTAACAGATTCAACTCGCCGTCGACTGCGCGATTTTTCATTACTTGCACGTCACCATGGTCAAGTGTCGAAGCCCATACACGGTAAGGCTCTGTAAGACCAAAAAGTAGATTGCCTGTACCAGCGCAACAATCCCACACGTAATATTGCTGCTGCCAGTCTTCGCCCAACTCCTCTGCAAGGTAGCGTTGTGATAGTTCTACCCATTGTGGAGGAGTGAAGAACGCACCTTGATACTGTCTTAGGTCATGAGGAATAAGCAGGTCGCGCCGCTCTAGTATAATATCAATGGCCTCTTGTCGGGGTGGACGCTTATATTTGTTCCAAAAGGCGCGGTAGGCTTTCATGCCGTCAGAGAAAGTGCATTCGCTGAAAAGCACCTTGCCGCTCTGCATTATCTGCTCCAGTATCTTGTATTCGTCGCCACGCAGTACGACGGCAAGGTCTGAGCGCAGTGTGTAATCGCCACGAGAGATGAGGTCGGCAAAGAAAAAATCAGCTACACGGGTAGCAGGGATGTCGCTCCAGTCGGCGGCGATGGTAGGCTTTACCTCTTCAACCCAACGTTGGAAAACGAAAAGATAGTTATTGCGGGTAATGTTCACGCCATCGGTCTTATGTCCATCACGGAAGTTCTTTTTGATAAATTGGAGCAGGGCTTTCTCGTCTTTTTTTAAACTGAAGGTCGCAATATGTTCGTGCAAAGTGCCTTCAAGCATTGCCTTTAATTGCTTAAACTCTTTGGTTTGGTGGTTGCTCGGAGCAACGTTCCAATTAAAGTCGTTCTGGTAGAAGACGCTCACAACATGGTGAAACTCGATGAATGCCATCTTTTCAGCATCAAAAGCGCCAAGAAACATTGGTGGTATGTGCTTTTCGTGAGTATGCGCCTTACCAATGGTAATGATAAGTTGGATAAAAGAATCAATAAGGCTGTGCGAAGAGCCTTTCTTAGCTTCTGCCCAAAGAAACCATTCACGCTCAAAGAATTCTGTTTGTGTTGGGTCGTTACGACGCGATGTAACAGCAAAATCGACATCTCCTAGGATAGGGGTGGCATCGTAGGCATTAAAAAAACGATCGCGCAAGGCGTTCTTTATTTCTTCTTCGCGTATTGAGGCAGTAGGATCCATGTGGTGTATTTCCTTTCTTTCTCTAATCTTTTTCTCAAAGCGTCTTGATGCTTTCATAACAAAAAAAATCCGTGAGGTCTTTTGATGTCTATGTGGAGGCTCTGGACTGCCTGTAGTACAAACAAGAAAAGTTTACGGATACCGTGAACGTTTCCCTTTTCTTGTGTACTACAGTGAAAATTGTCCAGATTTCCACATTCATAGAAAAGCAAAAACGCTTTATATCAATATGTTATTTAATCAGTTATCTTCTTTGTCTATTTGTTCTTTTTGTGTTGATGAGGGCAAAGATAGGAAAAATATCGTTTGACATCTCAACAAAACTCCTTACCTTTGCAAAAATTTACCCCATGAACACCACCAACTTCAACTTCATGAAAAACCTCCGCCCCGACCGTTTCTTCTTAATGGCCGGCCCTTGCGTGATTGAGGACGAAACCTCGCCTCTTTTCATCGCCGAGACCTTGAAAAACATCTGCCAAAAACTTGACATTCCGCTGATTTTCAAAGGCTCCTATCGCAAGGCCAATCGCTCACGATTGGATTCTTTTATGGGTATTGGCGACGAAAAAGCCCTGAAAGTGCTGCAAAGAATCGGCAAGGAGTTTGAACTTCCCGTGGTGACTGACATCCACACTGCCGAGGATGCATCAATGGCCGCTGAATACGTTGATATTCTGCAAATTCCGGCCTTCCTTTGCCGTCAGACAGACCTGCTTGTAGCCGCTGCCAAAACGGGAAAGACGGTGAACATCAAGAAAGGGCAATTCCTTTCAGGAGAGGCGATGGGCTTTGCCGTCGAAAAAGTCAGGCAGTCGGGCAACGACAAGGTCATGCTGACCGAACGCGGCTCTATGTTTGGCTATCAGGATTTGGTAGTGGACTATAGGAATATCGCCGCCATGCAGAAATTTGACGTGCCTGTCATTCTGGATGTTACGCACTCCTTGCAGCAGCCCAACCAATGCAGCGGCGTCACGGGCGGGCAACCCGAAATGATTGGCCTTATCGCCAAGGCTGGCATCGCGGCAGGTGCCGACGGCATCTTTATGGAGGTGCACCCAGAGCCTAAAAAAGCCAAGTCCGACGGTGCCAATATGCTCCGTTTAGACTTGGCTGAAACGCTTCTGAACCAATTGGTTAGAATCAAAGAGTCCTTGTAAGCTTATTTCATCTTGAAATTGACAACTTGACCGGTCGAGGTGTCGAATTCCATTTTTGTATTCGTGAATGGCACCATCAGCAGCAC
>ONVP01000332.1 GCA_900321315.1 uncultured Bacteroidales bacterium | reverse complement strand
ATATAATAAGGAGTGATGTCTCTGCCAAGGCTGTTCTTGACGCCTTCGCTCTTCCACTTCATTCTTGCGTCGGGTTCGCCGGGCAGATTGATGGTGCCATCCTCGACGATGCCGAGCTTGGTGACGGCCACGGAGGTGATGTCCTTGTTGTAGATGCCTTCCACAGTGGCTTTGATACCGCCGGGGATTTCGATGTCGGCGGCCAAGCTGCTCTTCCATGTCTGGGGCATACGAAGGTTCTTGTCCATGATGGTGGTCGATTGAGGAGCTGGCAGGTCGCCCGTCAGCAGCAGGTCGGAGTTGTTGTTGATGATGTCAGTCGGGTTGGAGAAGAACTTGATTTGTTCTTCTTCGTTGCTGTTGATGTACTGGTTCTGGAGGCAGTTGGAATTGCCCACAGTGGAAACGATCCACACGAAAGGCAGACGGCCGGTGTAGAGGCCCGAACCGCCGCGGATGATGTACTTGCGCTCGCCGGTGAGGTCCCAATTGAAGCCGAGGCGGGGCGAGAAGTTCACATGAGCCTTGGGCATGTCGGCGGTGGAGAGGCCGTACATGGTGTTTTTTTCGTCGTCGGCGATGCCGTGGTGAACGATGGTTTCTTTGCCAGTTTCTTCGTCAACTATGGTTTCATTCCAGCCTTCGGCAAACTCCTTGTTGTAATTGTAGCCGCTGATGGAAGGATAGTAAGGCATCTCGACGCGGAGGCCAAGGGCAAGTTTGAAGCGCTCGCTGAGGGTCATTTCGTCTTGCAGATAGACGGAGCCTTGCATGTAGTTGAAGTAAGGATACACTTGCTCGTGCTTCTCGTTGTTGCCGTAGGTGATGGCGAAAGCGCGAGGATTGGCGTTGTTGACGAAGTCGTTCCAGCTATTATAGACATAGTAGCCGGCGCCACCTTGCATGAAGCCGTTCTTGGTGTTGTCCCATTCAAACTGGCCGCCGAGGGTGAAGTTGTGGATGCCGGTGAGGTAGCTCACTTCGTCGGTAACGACGGCGGTCTGCACGTCGCGGAGGTTGCCGTAGGTGAACGGGTCAGGACCGAAGCTGGTGTAAACGGCGGGAGTGCCGTCGTCCAAGGGTTCGAGGATATCGACGGTGGGGAAGAGGTCGCCCACGAAGCTGCGAGGCTCATACTGGTGCGAATAGGTGGCACGAAGCATGTTGTTGGCGCGGCCGCTCAGGAAACCGTGGTTCCACTCGGCAGCAACCGAGCTGAAGTTTTGCTCCTGGAAGTAGCGGCTGCTCTCGAAGTACAAGGCGTACTCGGAGGTGCGTCCGTAGGTGTTGCGGTTATAGACAGAGCTGGCCAGCGGGTTGATGGAGCTGGACGGATCTGTCGAATACTTGTTCTTCACCAAGCTGTAGCGGATGTTGAACTTGTCATAGTCGCCGATGTTCCAGTCCAAGCGTGCGAGCAGCTTGTAGTCGGGCGTGCTCGAGGAGTAGTTCTGGTAGCGGCCTGGGTCGTAGTTGTATTTGGACTTCAGGTAGTTCTTGATTTCGTCCATCTTGGCCACGGTAGGACGGTTGTATTGCGTCGATCCGCCATACTCGCCGTCAGCGCTCTCGCGGGCGAAGTGGGTCTGGCCAGGATCGATGTCGCTTTGGTATTCGAAGTTCACGAAGAAGAACAGCTTGTCCTTCACGATGGGGCCGCCCACGCTCACGCCGGCGGTGTTGTCCAGCGAGCTGGCCAGTTTCAGGCGGTCGGGATAGTTGCCGAACTCGTCCTTCTTGCCGAACTTGGTGCCGATGAGACCGTCGTTGGTGAAGTAGTCGTACACGCTGACGTGCCAATCATTGGTGCCGCTCTTGGTGACGGCGTTGATGGCACCGCCCGTGAAGCCGCTGTGGCGCACGTCGAAAGGCGTGACGTTGATGGTCATGGCCTCAATGGCATCCAAAGAGATGGGACTGCCGCTGGCAGGCAGGTTGCTGCCGATGCCGAAAGCGTTGTTGAACGCGGCACCGTCCACAGTGACGTATGACTGGCGGTAGTTGCCGCCGCCGATGGCCAAGCCGTTGGAGGTGCTGGCGGCCTGAGGTGTCAGGGCCATCACGTCGTTCAAGCTGCGGGTGATGGTGGGCAGGGCAGAAATTTGCTCGCTACCCACGGTGGTGGTGGCACCAGCGCGGTCGCTGTCCATGCCGTTGCTGATGGCCTCGGCCACAATGTGGACTTCGCCCAAGCCGATGGCTTCCTCGTTCAGGCGGACGTTCAAAATCTTGGTCTCGCCCAAAGTGGCGGTAATGCCTTCTTGGACAACCGACTGGAAACCAATCATGCGGTACTCAATCTTGTAAGGACCGCCGGGACGGATGTTGAGCAAACGGTAGTTACCGTTCGCGTCGGCCACAGAATAATACTGCGCGCCAGAAGGAACGTGCGTTGCGACAACGGTGGCACCCGGAAGAACACTCTTGCTGTTGTCGGTGATCTTACCACTGATGCTTGACGAAGTCACTTGTGCCATCAAACTGATGGAGGCAATCATTGCCACGACATATTTGCCTTGCAAAAATAAGGAATTCGAGAAAAATGCAACAAAAACGCCCTAAAACATTTCGATTTTTGCCAAAAAGTAATCAACAGCGATTGTTAATAACTCGATAAGAAATTGGTTTTTAAACGATTATCTACAAGGAATCCTGATCGACAAAACCGCGTTTTGTGTTTTGTTTGCCGCCATGTCGGAAAAAATACCTATCTTTGAAGCCTCAAATACCACGAAAAACATGAAGAAGTGTTTCACATTGGTTCTCCTAACCACCCTGCTGTCGGGATTGTGCGCGTGCCAAGACCGCCAGTCGAAAGCCTTCAAAAGCATGCAACAAGAGATGGCCGACCTCGAAAGGCTTATCAACGAAACCAATGATTGCGATGACTTGCAAATGCTGAATTTCAGCATCTTAGGACTTCGCACCGACCTTGCCAACCTCATTGAAGGAGGCCAACTGAAGGAATCGGAGGCGGAGCGGCTTTCGGACTTGATTGACCGCACCGACCGACTCTGGGAAAACAAAACCGATGCCAAGGGCTGCCAACAAGCCGACCTCGACGATGCAGAACTTGACACCTCGGGCGAGGAAGACGCAGGCAACTATCCCGACTGACCATTTTGCAAACACACACCTATTTTATTAATATATGTAAACATGGCTTTCTTTTATAAACATAACCCAAAGAAATTCAACTACATACCGCGCTATTTCGACCCCGACAAGGAAGCGTGGGAGAAGAGAAAGGCCGAGTTGGGCTACGATGCCAAGCTGAGCCACGAAGACCAATTGCGGATGAAGATGCGCCGCAGCTGGGGCACCGCCAAGGAGGAGGAAAGCGCCGAGGAACGCCGCACCAAGACCATCCGACGCATCGTGCTCGGCGTGTTCGTTGCTTCCGTTTTCTATTTCATTTTCTGCACCCCGCTGATGACCAATATCGTCAGTGGATTGATGGGGAAGTAGGATTATGTTGGATGTCATAAAGCTTTTGCCCGACAGCGTCGCCAACCAGATTGCGGCTGGAGAGGTGATACAGCGTCCCGCCTCAGCCGTCAAGGAACTGATGGAAAACGCCTTGGACGCTGGAGCCACCCAAGTCGACCTCGTGGTGAAAGACGCAGGCAAGTCGCTCATCATGTTTGTCGACAACGGCTGCGGGATGTCGGAAACCGTCGCGCGCCTTTGCTTCGAGCGTCATGCCACCTCCAAAATCGCGAAGGCTGAGGATTTGCTTGCTCTCCGCACGATGGGTTTTCGCGGCGAGGCCTTGGCCAGCATAGCGGCCATAGCACAGGTGGAGCTGAAGACGCGCCGCAAGGAGGACGAGGTGGGCACACGCATCGTCAACGAAGGCTCGGTGGTGAAGGAGCAATGCCTCGTTCCCATGCAGCCCGGCACTACGTTCACGGTGAAAAACCTGTTCTTCAACGTGCCGGCGAGGCGCAACTTCCTCAAGTCGGCGCAGTCCGAGATGCGGCACATCGTGGATGAGTTCGTCCGCGTCACACTGATGCACCCCGACATCGGCTTCACCCTGACGAGCGACGGCAAGGAAGTCTATCACCTTTATGCCGGATCACTCAAGCAGCGCATCATTGGACTGTTTGGAAACAGCTACGCCGAAAAGCTGCTGCCCGTCAACCAAGACTCGGAAAAGGTGAATATCAACGGCTTCATCGTCAAGGCGGAATATTCGAAAAAGACAAGAGGGGAGCAGTATTTCTTTGTTAACCAACGTTTTATAAAACATGCCTACCTGCATCACGCCATCGAGAACGCCTTTTTGGAGATGATTCCTAAAGACAGCTTCCCGGGCTATTTTCTCAACATAGAGATTGACCCGGCGGACATAGACATCAACATCCACCCGACCAAGACCGAGGTCAATTTCTTGGATGTCAAGTTGGTGTATGCCATCCTCCATGCCGCCGTGCGCAAAGCCATCGGACAGCACAACCTTTCGCCCACCATTGACTTCGGCGAGGCACCCAACCCCAATATCGACTTCGGCGAAGTGGTGAAAAGCTCGCAACCCTTGGTAATGCCTAACATTCCTGTCGATGAGTTCTATAATCCGTTTAGGCAAAATACTGATAGCCAGAAGATAAAACCCAATTGGGACGGGTTCTCGCAACATCGCGACAGACCTTCGGGCGACTGGAGACAACTTTATGGCGAGCGCATAGACCACTATGGATGCAACCAAGGTGAAGAAGCACAAGATG
>ONVP01000121.1 GCA_900321315.1 uncultured Bacteroidales bacterium | reverse complement strand
GCCTTGCGCACTGATGCCCATGATGGTCATCATGCAGCCAGCTAAGGCCGCGCAGGCGAGGTCGGTGGGCGAGAAGGCTTCGCCTTTGCCATGGTTGTCGGTGGGTGCATCGGTCAGGATGGTGTTCCCCGATTGCACATGGGTCATCTCATTGCGGAGATTGCCCTTGTAAGTTCCTTTGATTGTTGCCATAATATGTTGTTATTTAATTTGTTCCAATATTAATCCAGCCAAGCGGCTCGTGCCTACGCGGAAAAGGTTCGGGTTGAGCCAGTCGTTGCCGAGGATGTTTTTCACCAAATAATAATAGGTGAGCGCGTCCTCTGGGGTTTTCATGCCGCCGGCAGGCTTGAAGCCGACTTTCTTGCCCGTGGCCTCATAGTATTCCTTGATGGTGTCAATCATGACGATGGCGGCGAGTGGTGTGGCGGCCACCGGCACCTTGCCCGTCGAGGTTTTGATGAAGTCGGCACCCGCGAGGATGGCCAATTCACTGGCTTTGCGGATGTTTTCGACGGTTTTCAGTTCGCCCGTCTCAAGGATGACTTTCAGATGCGCCCTGTTGCCGCAGGTCGCCTTGATAATCTTGATTTCGTCAAAAACCTCATCATAACGCCCCGCGAGGAATGTGCCCCGCGAGATGACCATATCGACCTCATCGGCACCCTCATTGACACAATACTCCACCTCCTTGACTTTCAGCTCGAAAGGCATCTGTCCCGAAGGGAAGCAACAGGCCACCGTAGCCACACGGATGCCGCTGCCTTCAAGCAATTGCTTGGCCTGACGGATGAAAGGACTGTAGATGCAGATGGCCGGCACGCTGAGGTGCGGCTTCTGCTTCGGGAAGGCCAAAGCCTTCTCGCAGAAGTCCTTGATTTTCTCCTCGTTGTCGAAGGCCTCCAAGGTCGTGAAGTCGATGCTTTGGAAGATGGTTTTCAAGGCTTCCTTTTCGCTGCCTTTTTTCTTTTCTTCGCTGACAATCAGCGCAATGCGCTCATTGAGCGCGGCTTCGCTATGGTTGTAGGGGTTGAAATGCATGGTGGTGTATAATTTGGTTATTCTTCTTTCAATAGTTTTTCAAGCATGTCCCGGCCTTTTTGGGTCAGGTAGTAGGATTGCATCGGGTGGTTGGGTTTTTCGGGAAAAAGCATGGCAATTATGCCTTCCTCAATATTTGGATTGATATAGGTACCTATGAAATTCTTTCTGTCATGAAGGTGCATTTTGTCCATCAAAGACTTTAGATTTGCCCCATTATCTCCAATGAGAAGAAGGAATGTTTCAAGTCGTTTTGCTTTTTTGGGCAAGGTTGTGGGGTTGTGGGGTTGTTTGTTCTCGAGGTTGTTCGGTTTTGAGGTTTTACGATAAAATGTAATCCAAACAAACAACCCGTTTGTTCCATATTTAGGTTCGGGCAAACCGGCTTCCACGCAGGCTTCCATCATGCGGCTCACGCCACTGCCCCAGTTTTCCAAAAACGTGGTCTTGAACAAAACATCAGCTATAAGTGGGTTCTGTGCGAATGATTGATGGTTGGTTTTTATGGTTTCCACCGTCAGTTCTTCGGGAAGATGGCCTGTGTTCTCAATTTCTACGCGGTCGTCATAGATGGCAATGCCAACAGAACCACTTGGACTGTGAAATTGCCTGTGGCAGAGCGCGTTGGTCAATGCTTCGCGAAGGGCAACGGCAGGAATTTCCAGTTTCTCCTCTCTCATAAAGCCCACAATCTTGCCACTTATTGACAAATGCTTGAAAAAGAATGCCATGCCGGCATCCAACAAATCGAAAAAGTTGCCGTATGCCCGTTGGTTGTCGATGAACTCCATCTTGTCCGTTCCACGGAAACGAGCCATGCGCAACAGAAACTGGGGGAAATCCCTCGTGTCGCGCAAAAACAGCGCAGCGGCGGCATTCTTCAACCGGCCTTTCTTTGTGAGTTTCAGTTCTTCCACAAGGCGTTCGGTGCTGTCGGTGAGCGAAGTGGCGGGCATTCTGCCATGCTCAACACCAAGGCGCACCGATCCCCGAATACGTTGCTCATCCAGATCGGCAATGGCAATGTCTTCACATATTTGGTTTTCCCAAGGATAACGGCTCATTCTGCTACGCAGTACACGTTCCTCAAACATGTCGCGAGGCATGGGAACCTTTGTGCTCTCCACGCGCAAATAAGGCTTTCCGTCGTAGGTGTAAGGAGCCTCGCCAAATGAAGCATCGGCCAAACGCATCGCAACAACTTGGAAACCATTTCTGTCGGGAACATCCACATATTCAACGGGAATATCGACCAAAGGCTCAAGTTTGGTGAGTTCATGGGCAATTTCCCTGCGGGTGTTCTCCGTCACCTGCTGCCCCAGAATCTGCAATGTGGTGGGCGCAATTCCAAACAACAGCCATCCGCCTGCGGTGTTGAGAAAGGCACAGGCAGCACGCATACCATCTTTCAACTCGCCCGTGGTTTTCTTCAGTTCCAGCGTGCGAGTCTCATCGTTTTGTATGAGCCGTTGGATGTCGTCAATGGTCATGTTTGGGTGATTTGCATCAATAATCGGCAAAATTAGGCAAAATCCAAAAATAATTGCCATATTGCTTAATTTTTACAGCGTGGTTTTCTTCAATTTTACCGCGAAATTTTCGCGACGAAATTTTCGCGACAACTTTTTCGTTGCAAAAATTAGGTATTTTCACGAATACAAAACCCAAAACACAATAAAAAAACCATTTCCAAGTTTGAAGGGGGTACGCAATAAAACGTATTTTGCGCCAAATTGTTTATCAACCAATCAAAAACCGAAGCCCCGATGGTATATAACAGCGGCCAATTTAAAATGAAGAAGTGTTTGTTTGTCCTTTCAGCCTTGATTTTGTTTGCTTTCAGCGGCTGCCAAAAGTTTGCTGGTGACCCTATTACCAAGGATTTCAACGTTCCGGGAGCTTACACTGAACTTGAAGTTCACAATGCGTTTGATGTCACCGTCAGCGATGCAGTTGATGTCATTACCATCACGGCGGGCGAAAATGTCATGCCGAAGGTGATTGTGGAAATCGTTGACAACACGCTGAAAATCTATCTCAAACCCATTACCAATGTCTATGGCGGTGAATTGAAAGCCATCATCCCTTACAATGCCAATTTGACGAGTGTCGATTTGTCGGGTGCCTCGGAGTTCCATTCGGAATACGGCCTTTTTGGTGAAAAGGTTGATGTGGAATTGTCGGGTGCTTCCAATTTCTATTGCGACACCGATGCCGATGAAGTGGATATTAGTATTTCGGGGGCTTCTAATTTCTTTGGCGACATTTGGGCAGACCAAATTGACATGGACTTGTCAGGTGGTTCCAACATCAATGGTAATGTGGCTGCCGATGACCTCGACCTTGAATTGAGTGGTGCCTCGAATGCCAAACTTTTAGGTCAAGTCGGCATGCTCAAGGTTGACTTGACTGGTGCCAGCAATATCGTCAAACAAATCGTGGAGAACCGTTACGGCCTTGTTTGCGACCAGTGCGAAGGCTCGATAACAGGTGCCAGCAATGCCTATATCCACTGCGACGGCAACATCCGCGTCAGTCTTTCGGGTGCCAGCGACCTGCACTATACGGGCGATGCCAACACCACGGGAAGCACCACCTCGGGGGCTTCAAACATCATACGCGATGTGCTGCCGTAAGTGATTCTATCGTCATCCTCATCCGCCATTTCCACTGGTTTTTGGCGTTTGCAGGCACATTGATTTGGTCGTCCGCTGGCTTGGACGACCAATTTTTTTCGTCCAAGTCCAAAAGGTCTTGCAGCGGGTAGATGTTCCACTTCGAGGGGCTGTCTTGATGTTTTTCCATGATTTTCTTGAGCGTCTTTGTCGTGACTTTTCGGTCGTCAAGATTCAGATTGTCAAGGAATTGGCGGGTTCTGACTTTGTCTTCGGCCAGCCAGCCGCGCAAGGTGAGCATGTCGTGGGTGCCAGTGGTATAGACGCAGTTTTCGGGTAGGTCTTCGGTCTGCACAAATTGGTGGCCAAAGACCTTGGGCATACGCTGTACTTCAAGGCTCATGATGCCCAACCGTTGCATCACTTCAGGCACACAAGCGGGAATCATGCCGAGATCCTCGCCGCAGGCAATCATTTTCGTGGCATTGAGCAAAGCGGGCAGTTTTTCCAAAGCTTTCTGTTTCCAAAACTCGTTGTGGCGGTGGTAATAGAAATCCTCGTAAATGCGGTCGATGGCCTGTTTTTGGTCGTCGCTGAGGGCTTGATAAACCTTGGTCTTTTGCAGTTCGATGCGGGGATGGTACTTTTCGCTGTCGTGCGGGTCGGGGATGAAAAGCGTTTCGACGCCATTCTTCAAATGTTTGCTTTTGATGAAATGAAAACCTTGGTTTTCAATTTCTTCCATACTCAAAGGCAGGGCTGGACTGAAATGCCCCAACAAGCCCGACTTGGCGGTTTTGGGAATCTCCCAAATGCGGAAAAAGCCCAAAATATGGTCGATGCGGTAGGCATCGAAATAGTGGGCCATCACTTGCAGGCGGTGTTGCCACCAAGCATAGTCGTCCTTGGCCATTGCCTCCCAGTTGTAGGACGGAAAGCCCCAATTCTGACCCTCGGCGGCGAAGTCGTCGGGCGGCGCGCCCACTTGCACATCGAGGTTGAACAAATCGGGATGGCTTTTTACATCCACGCCCGATGGATTCACGCCAATGGGGATGTCGCCTTTCAGCAGCAAGCCCTTATTGTGCAAGGCTTTGACGGCCTCGCGCAGTTGCTTGTCGCAGTGGTATTGCAGGAAGAGGTGGATTTCCGTGCAGTTGCCATCGCGCTTGGCGCAAAACTGGACGTAATCGGGAAGCCAGTCTTCGTTTTCTTTTGCAAACTGTTGGAAATCAATGGTTTCTTTCAAAATATTCCATTGTTCCTCAAAAGCGGTTTGGAAGTGTTTCCATTTGGCTTTCAGCACCTTGGGATAATCGACAAAGTCTTTTCCGTTGAGCATTGTTCGTGTCCGCTTGAAAGCCGCGTCTTCCTTGATGCCCAATTGTTTGAGGTTCAGGTAAATCGGATTCAGCGCAAAGGCCGAAATGGCGTTGTAAGGATAGGAATCGCGCCAGTCGTAGTGTGCCGTTGTGTCGTTGATGGGCAGGATTTGTATGATTTTCAGTCCGTTGGCCACACACCAGTCGCCCAATTTGGGCAAGTCGGCAAACTCGCCGATGCCGAAATCGTTCTCCGTGCGCAGGCTGAACAGCGGCACGGCCACGCCTTTCATCGTCTGTCTTTCGGTGATGCCAAACCATTCCCAAACACGGTCCTTGCCCTCGGGCAAAATGCGGTTGGGGCCGTCTTCCCAACGGATTTGGTCGTTTTCGCGGATGAAATATTTGTATTCGGTCGTTTGTAGAGACGTTGCGCGCAACGTCTCACGGACATCGTTTGTTTGATGATGAGACGTTGCACGCAACGTCTCTACAGAGGCAGACCAAATCCCAGGCCCCACATATTCCAACGGAATGGCCTTTTCCGTGTTCCAATTGCCTAATGCTGCGCTGTTTCCCGTGAGGAACAATTCCTCGCCCCAGCGGCTGTCGTATCTGAGTTTGAATGTCGTTTTCATGCCGCAAAGGTACGGCTTTTGTTTCATTGTTGCGGCTCCGTCACATAGTCGTCGTGATTGGGGTCGTTTTCCACGGCTTTGATAAGCTCAACGTTCAGCTGCTCGATGAAACTGAGCTTGACCTCGTCGTTGGAAGCGGCGGGCTTGTACCAAGGCATACTGGAAAAATACTCCTGCAAGTCCTTCGACTGGAAACGGTAGCCGTGTCGTGCCATGATTTCGTTGCGCATGATGCGTAGCGTCGATTTCTTCATCTTGCGGAACTGCTTGTCGTTGAGCAGAGTGGTGCTGGTGTAGGCGAAACGGGGCACATCGGGATTCGATTTGTAGTACTCGATGTAATTGACGCCATCGTGCTCCCACCAGCCGCTGTCATCGTTGAACGTGAGGCCGCAAAGAATGAAGCCGTCCAAAGTGGAAACGATTTCCCAAGTGCCCTGCAAGCGGTGGCCGCGCTTGGCATCGTCGGGGACGACGGTGATGTAGCCCATCACCAAGCCGTTGAAGGTTTCCACCTCGTAGGAGGCCGGCACCGAGTTGTCAATGACCTTGTCCCAATCGATGATAAGCTCTGAAGGGCTGCCTTTCTGCTCAAATCCTCCGATGAGTTGCTCCTTGAACCTCGCGATGTTGAGCTTTTGCGAGTCCCATTCGGTCTCGTTCGACATCACGGTTTGCAGCAGGTTATTGCTGTCGTAGAAGCAGAGCACGTCCCAGCCTTCCTTTTGCTTGTGGCGCACGGTGGCAATGTCGCTGTGCAGGTTGAGGTAGTCGTTTGGCCCGTCGGCGACGGTGTAGGTGTCTTTTTTGCCCGCCACGGGGACGAGCATGAACTCCAATTCCTCGCCCTCAGCTGTGGCGTTCATCAGCACTTTGCCGC
>ONVP01000048.1 GCA_900321315.1 uncultured Bacteroidales bacterium | reverse complement strand
CTCGGCGGTCGCGTGAAGACCTTGCACCCCAAGGTGTTTGGCGGCATTCTGGGCCGGGGCAACCTTGCCTCCGACCAAAGGGAAATGCAAGAATACGACATTCCTGCCTTCGACCTCGTCATCGTCGACCTCTATCCCTTTGAGGAAACCGTGGCTGCCACCGACGATGCCTCGAAAATCATCGAGAAAATTGACATCGGCGGCATCTCGCTCATCCGCGCCGGCGCCAAGAACTTCAACGACGTGCTCATCGTGCCTTCGCAGAAACACTACGGAGAACTCATACAACTGCTTGAAAGCCAGCAGGGTGAAACATCCATCGACGACCGTCGGCGTTTCGCGGCCTACGCCTTTGGCGTAAGCTCGCACTACGACAGTGCCATCATGAACTGGTTTGTGAAAAACGATGAAAGCAAACCGCTGAGAATCAGCGAAGAAGAAGGAACTACATTGCGTTACGGCGAGAACCCGCACCAGCGCGGCACCTTCTATGGCGACCTCAATGGGATGTTCGACAAACTGCACGGCAAGGAACTGTCGTACAACAACTTGCTCGACCTCGATGCAGGCCTCAACCTCATCCGCGAGTTCGACGAGCCGACCTTTGCCATCCTGAAGCACAACAACCCTTGTGGCCTCGCCTGCCGTCCAACCGTCAAGGAAGCCTACCTTGCAGCTTTGGCCGGCGACCCCGTTTCGGCCTTCGGCGGCGTGTTGGTCTGCAACCGCTCCATTGGCCTCGAGGCTGCCGAGGAAATCAACAAGCTGTTTATCGAAGTCATTGTGGCTCCCGGCTACGAAGACGGCGTGCTCGACCTGCTTTTCTCCAAGAAAAACCGCGTGGTGCTGCGCCTGAAGGCCGACATTTGCAAGCCGCAAACGGTGAAGACCGCCCTGAACGGCTATCTTGTGCAAGACCGTGACCTCCACACCGAAACCGCTGCCGACTTCAAGGTCGTCACCGAAAAGGCTCCGACGGAAGCCGAGGTAGAGGACATGGTGTTTGCCAACAAGATCGTGAAGCACAGCCGCTCCAACGCCATCGTCATCGCCAAGGGCAGGCAACTTTACGCCTCAGGCATTGGACAGACCTCGCGTGTGGATGCGCTGCGCCAAGCCATTGAAAAGGCTCGCTCGTTCGACTTCGACCTGAACGGCGCGGTGCTGGCCTCGGACGCCTTCTTCCCATTCAGCGACTGCGTCGAACTGGCCCACCAAGCCGGCATCACGGCCATAGTGCAACCCGGTGGATCGGTGCGCGACCAAGAGTCTGTCGACAGCTGCAACGAAAACGGCATCAGCATGGTGTTTACCGGATTTAGACATTTCAGACATTAAGAAGCGGCCCTTCGACAAGCTCAGGGAACTTAGCTTTTACAGAGATAGAAACTGTCGGAGCCTGTCGAAACGCCGACCTGTAGATAAACCATAAGGAAAGTGAACAACTAAACAACTGACAACTAATTTAGAGAATATGGGAGCATTTTCATTCCTCAACAAAGAAATCGCCATTGACCTTGGCACGGCCAATACCATCATCATATACAACGACAAAGTGGTCGTCGACGAGCCATCCATTGTGGCCATGGAGCGCAACACGAAGAAAATCGTTGCCGTCGGCAAGCGGGCCATGATGATGCACGGCAAGACGCACGACAACATCAAGACCATCCGTCCGCTTCGCGACGGCGTGATTGCCGACTTTCAGGCCGCCGAGCACATGATGCGCGAGATGATTAAGATGATCAATTTCAAGAACACGCTGTTTCCGCCCAGCCTGAAGATGGTGATCTGCATCCCTTCGGGCATCACTGAGGTGGAGGAACGCGCCGTAAAGGACTCGGCCGAGCAAGCCGGAGCCAAGGAAGTGCGCCTGATCCACGAACCTATGGCCGCTGCCATCGGCATCGGCATCGACGTGCTTGAGCCTACCGGCAACATGATCATCGACATCGGCGGCGGCACCTCCGAAATCGCCGTCATCGCCTTGGGCGGCATCGTGAACAACAAGTCGATCCGCATCGCTGGCGACGACTTTACCGCCGACATCGAGGAGCACATGCGCAAGCAGCACAACATCATCGTGGGCGAGCGCACCGCCGAGCGCATCAAGATAGAGGTGGGCGCAGCCATCACGCAATTGGACAACCCGCCCGAGAACTATGCAGTGCAAGGCCGCGACATGCTGACCGGCATCCCGAAGGAAATCAAGGTGAACTACGCCGAGATTGCAGGCTGCCTCGACAAGAGCATCATGAAGATTGAAACTGCCGTGTTGAACGCCTTGGAGCAAACTCCGCCCGAGCTTTCCGCCGACATCTACCGCACCGGCATCTACCTCACCGGCGGCGGCGCACTGCTGCGCGGCCTCGACAAGCGCCTCAACGCCAAGACCAAGCTCCCCATCCATGTGGCCGACGACCCGCTGCGCGCCGTCGCACGCGGCACCGGCATCGCCCTGAAGAACTTCGACCGCTTTACGTTCCTGATCAAATAAAATGCGGAATTATGAATGATGAAAGCGGAATAGGGCAAAGCCCAGCGTCGCATCGTGATATTAACTGCGTTGAATCTTCGATTTCAGCATTCCGAACTGAACAGCCATGTATAATCTGCGGCGCTTCATACTGAAACACCACTTCACCCTCTTGTTCATCTTGCTCGAGGTGATTTGCGTCTTGTTGCTCGCCCGCAGCCAAAGCTACCATCGCAACCGCTTGGTGAACACCACCAACGACGTTGTGGGCAAGATATACGGCTGGGGCAGCGACGTTGGAGAGTATTTCCGCTTGGTCAAGGTGAACCGACAACTGGCCGGGGAAAACGCATGGCTGCGCGAGCAGTTGGCCATAGCCAACGACACGGCACGGGTTGCCTACGACATCCGACACGGCGACACCATATATAAATACATCCCCGCGAAGGTCGTCAACAGCAGCACCAACCAAACGAACAACTACATCATCATCGACAAAGGCTCTATCGACGGCATCAGCCGCGACATGGCCGTTGTTTCGTCGGACGGCGTGGTGGGCGTGGTGACCGACGTGAGCCGCCATTATGCCACCGTCCTCGGCCTGCTCCATAGCAAGTCGTTTGTCGGCGTGCGGTTCAAGAACAACCAACAGTTGGGCAGCCTTCGGTGGAACACCAACGACTACCGCTACGGCATGGTGGAAGACATCCCGACGCATGTCGAGCTGAAAAAAGGCGACACGGTGCTGACCAGCTCCTACTCGCTCATCTTCCCTGAAGACCTGATGGTGGGCACCGTTGAAGAGCTGCACTCCTCATCGACCGGAACGCTCAACAAGGCACGCATCGCCTTCTCGACCGACTTTGCCACGCTGCGCCATGTTTACATCATCAAGAACCTATACAAACTCGAGCTTGACTCGCTCAAAGCCAACTTCATGAAACCATGAACAAGACCGCCCTCAACATCATCCGCTTCGTCGTGCTTGTGCTTGCCCAAGTGCTGATGGTCAACCACATCCGTTTGGGAGGCTATGTTCATCCCTACATCTATGTCATCTTCATCATGCTGCTGCCCATCCACATCCAAGACTGGCAACTGCTGCTGCTTGGCTTCCTTTTGGGCCTGTGTGTCGACCTGTTCACGAGCACGCCCGGACTGCATGCCGGAGCCACCACGCTGATGGCTTTTTGCCGTCCGGCCTTGCTGCGCTTGGTCAATGGGAACCAGAAGTTCGAGAACATCCACGATCCCAACCTCGAACAATTGGGCGGCGTTTGGTTTTTGCGATACACTTTCAGCATGGTCTTCGTTCATCACTCCGCGCTGTTTTTGCTCGAGTCGTTCAGCCTGAGCCTCATCGGGCAGGTGTTGCTGCGCATACTCATCAGTGTGCCGGTTTCCGTGTTCCTCATTATGATGTTTCTATACATCTTCAAAGGTGAAAGAAAAGGCGAATCGCGTTGAGCATACGATTTTTTGCTAACTTTGCGCCATGAAAAGCCGTCTGCTCTTGTTCATAGCCCTTTGGATTGCCGTTCCGCTGCTGGGTCAGCAGGGCGACGTGGTGCTGTGCGAGGGTTTCTTCAACCCTTGGCTCGACGAAGGCTGGGATGCCAACGGCGACGACTGGGCGGTGTGGTACATCTCCAACACGGCCTTCGCCGGCGGCAAGCCTCGCGAGGTGCAAATGCACCCCGACTTCAACTTCAGAGGCACCACGCGCATAGCAACGCCAGTGGTGGAGCTGGGCAAGTACGACTTCATCAACTTCCAATTCAACCATAGCCTCGAAGCACTCCAAGGCGACCTCGACGCGAGGATAGGCATAGGAATGTCGCATGACGGCTTGAATTGGGAGAGCATTTGGGAAGACACCGTCAAGGGAAGCATAGCGCAAAGCCAATACCTGCTCACCTTCGACATGGAAGAATGGCCCAGCAAGGCACCCCAATTCTGCCTCTACTTCAGCGGCACAGGCTCCTACATCGACAGCTGGTACATCGACAACATCATCGTTTTCGCCTCCAAGAAAAACAAATACGGCAAGATCGACGACCAAGACGAGAGCGGCTTCGTGGCCTCGCGCTCCCACATCCTCAACCTGAAAGGCCCGTCGGCAGGCTCGGTCACCAAGTTCTCGACCTTGCGCAAATCGTCGAACAAGTTCTCCAAGATTGTTGAAGGACGGAAAGGAAGACGGAGGAGGAGGTAGGTGAGAGTTGAAAGTTACAACCTTGCTTTTTCTTCCAATAAAAACGCTTGGCGGACAGCGATAAAACCTATATTTTCACCAGTTATGAACACCAAACGAACCTTCCTCGCCATCTCCATCCCCTGCGGGACGGAGTTTCCGGTGCTTGTAGAAAAGCTGAAGAAAAACCTGACACACGAGAAATACATCAACTACTGCCGGCCCGAAAACATCCATCTGACGCTGAAATTCCTAGGAAACACGCCCGTTGACGACATCCCCGCCATCATCGAAACGTGCCAAAAAGTGGCCAAGAACCACCAGCCCTTCACGATGGACTTCGACCGCACAGGGCTTTTCGGCAGCAACCGTGTGCCGCGCGTGCTTTGGCTTGGCATGAAAGACCAACCCAAGGCCCTGTTCGACCTTGAGGCCGACCTTATCGAAGCCTTCGACAACTTGGGCTGCCTCCGCGACCGCCAAAACTTCGTGCCGCACCTCACGGTTTGCCGCATCAAGTCGTTGGTTGATAAGCAGTTGTTTCTCAAGATTTACAACAATATAGAGCCAAAAACCTATCTCCACGCCGACGTGAACGAATTGGTGTATTACCAAAGTTTCCTGCAACCGACGGGACCTTTTTACAAGGTTTTGAAAAAGATTCCTTTGGGATAAAGGTTTTATTTTGTACTTTTGCAAAAAAATATAGTCTTATGCCTGAGATAAGTCGGTTTCTAGGAATCATCATCACAATGAATTTTTCGGATCACAATCCGCCTCATTTTCATGTGAGATACAATGAGTATGAGGCATCTATAAGAATTAAGGACTTCGGGTTGATGATTGGTGACTTGCCGCCAAAGACTTTCGGGCTTGTTGCGGAATGGGCAAAGATGCACCAAGAGGAATTGATGCTTTGTTGGGAAGAAGCGAAGAAGGGTAATCTTGTAAAAATCAAGCCATTATAAAATGAATTACGATTTGAAAAATATTGAATACCAGCACGATTACATCTACAAAGTGTCTTTTGAAGACGGAACATCAGGGCTTGTTGACTTTGACGATGTGATTCATTCCTCGAAACCTTACAACCTTTTGTTGAACATGAATTTGTTCAAGAAAGCCTACATCCATCCGGAATTGAAAACCATCACTTGGGCTGACGATTTGGATTACGACCCGATTATCCTTTACTATAAAGCGAACAACATTCCGTTTCCAGCCTCATGGGGAGAAATACAATAAAAATACACTAACACAAAATGAATCAGTATTTTACAACTTAAAAATAGTCCAATTATGAAAAAGTCAGCATTAATCCTTGCGTCCGTCCTCGCTTTGGCGGGCTGCACCAAGAAAAACAATGATTGCGTTTGGATTGAATATGATGCCTGGCACTTGCCAAAAGTCGTCAATGAATATCTGCCATATCAAGAGGGACAGCAACTGCTGTTCCTTCATGAATATGGCGATACCCTTCGTTTCGAGGTACGTAGCGTCCGTTTGGTAGATTACGATACGGCTCATTACACTTACAAAACAAATCCCTGCTATCCCACTGGAGATATTTTAGAAAGTGCAATGGTTCAACTTATCCGTTTGCCGGAATCCTATTTGGAGAACCAAAGTAAACAAGGCATTGAGCTGCAGATTTATGGTGCTGGCACCGAAAACGGAGGTATTAGTTGGCTTGAATATTGGATGTTTCCGAACATGTATCCTACATTTCAAAATCACAACATTCACTCGGAAAGATATAATGGTGATGTTGCGCTATTGGGCGATACGATTTCCATGGATAGGGACAATAAGGATGATTATATGACTAACGCTATACTTGTGAAAGGCAAAGGTTTGGTCAGTTTTCACGATGACCGCGACAACGGGGAATGGCTTTTGGTGGAAGAATAATCCTCACAGCGTTTCAGAATAAATTTCGCCTTTTGGAAGATAAAAACCCTTTCCAGAAGGCGAAATTATTTATTGTTTCGGTTTCCTTTGCTTTGAATACTTTTATTTTGTACTTTTGCAGTTCATCTGGATTGCTTGCGTGCCTCGCAATGACGTTAAGCGTGTCAAAAGTCCTGAACCTCGCAGTCTTGTGTTAATTCGAAATCTTGAATTTTAAATCTTAAATACAAAATCATGGAAATCAGAAAGTTAGAACAAATGTTCGAGGTTTTGCGCAGCAAACCGAAGAAACGCCTCGTGGCCGCCTACGCCAACGACGACCACACCATTTGCGCCGTGAACGCCGCCGTCAAGGAAGGCCTCATCGAAGCCACCCTCATCGGCGACGAGAAGGTGATTGCCGAAGTGTGCAAGGCCGAAAACATCGACATCAACAGCTTCAAAGTCATCCACGAGCCTGAAGATGTGAAAGCCGCCACCAAGGCCTGCGACCTCATCAACGCCGGCGAAGCCGACATTCTGATGAAAGGCCTGCTGCCCACCGACAAGTACATGCGTGCCATCCTCAACAAGGAGCGTGGCCTTTGCCCGCCCAACGTGACGCTGGCCCATGTCGCCGTCATCGAAAACCCCAACTACCACAAGCTCATGGTCGCCTCCGACTGCGCCATCATCCCGCTGCCCGACATCAAGCAGAAGCAAACCTTGCTGAAGTACGTCACCACCGTGGCCAAGGCCTTGGGCGTGAGCTGCCCGAAAGTCGCCATGGTGACCGCCACCGAGCAGATGAGCGCTGGCATCCCCGCTTGCGTCGATGCGGCCATCATCTCGAAGATGAACGAGCGCGGCCAGATTAAGGGTTGCGTAGTGGAAGGTCCCATCAGCCTCGACCTCGCCACCGATGCCGAAACAGCCACCATCAAAGGCATGAAGAGCCCCGTGGCCGGCGACGCCGACTGCCTCGTGTTCCCCAACTTAGAAAGTTCCAACGTGTTCTACAAATGCTGCACCAAGTTCGACAAGAGCGAAGTGGGTGCCATGCTGATGGGTGCCAAGGTGCCTTGCGTGCTCAGTTCGCGCGGCGACACGTCGAAGACGAAGTTGTATTCCATCGCCTTGGCTGCTATGCTGGCATAAAAAGACGCAAGACGATGAGGCACGAGACGCTTGACAGAATCTCGTGTCCCGCGTCAAACAACAATTGACTACGTCGAATTATCATTTCAACGATTAAACAATCAACAATTCAACAACATGTATAAATTATTGATTATCAACCCAGGTTCGACATCAACGAAAGTTGCTGTTTTCCAAGACAAAGAACAGGTCTTCAAGAAGAACATCAAGCATTCAGTTGAAGACATCGCCAAATTCGACAGGATTTCCGACCAGTTTTCCTATCGTAAGGACACGATTCTCAACGAGTTGAAGAACGAAGGCATCAGTTTGGACGGCCTCAGCGCAGTGGTGGGTCGTGGCGGTTTGCTGCATCCGCTCACATCGGGCGTTTACGAGGTGAACGAAGCCATGACGAAAGACCTCACAGCGGCTTCCTACGGCGAACACGCCTGCAACCTCGGCGGCTTGATTGCCAACGACATCGCCAAGGAATACGGAGTGAAAGCCTACATCGCCGACCCCGTCGTCGTTGATGAAATGGAAGATGTGGCGCGTTATTCGGGTCACCCGCTGTTCCCGCGCGTTTCCATTTTCCACGCCTTGAACCAAAAGATGATTGCCCGTCAGCATGCTGAGGCGGTCGGCAAGAGATACGAAGACCTCAACCTCATCGGTGTGCACCTCGGCGGTGGCATTTCGGTGGGCGCCCACAAGAAAGGTCGCGTGGTGGACGTGAACAACGCCTTGAATGGCGACGGTCCTTTCACGCCCGAACGCTCTGGCGCCTTGCCGTCAGGTCCTCTGATGAAGGCATGTTTCAGCGGCCAGTACACCAAGAAGGACATCGACCTCATGCTGAAGGGACAAGGCGGTTTCGTGGCCTATCTCGGTACCAATGATGCCCTTGAAGTGGAAAACGCCGTGAAAGCCGGCAACAAGGAATGGGAGAAGGTGTATCGCGCCATGGCTTACCAAGTCGCCAAAGAGATAGGTGGCCTGGCGGCTTCTGCCTTGGATATGAACGTCGATGGCATCTTCATCACCGGTGGCATGGCCTACGACAAGACCTTCTGCGGCATTGTCAAGGAGCATGTGGAAAAGATAGCTCCCGTCTATGTCTATCCTGGCGAAGACGAGATGAAGGCTTTAGCCTTGAACGGTTTGCGCGTCCTCAACGGCGAGGATGCCCCGAAGGTTTACGCCTAAATCTTTGCATAAACGTTGCGCGCAACGTCTGTACGGCAAACAAAAACCACCGCTTTCATCGGAAAACGGTGGTTTTTTGTTTTTGGGTCTGTTGTGATTATTGGGCCAGCAGCGTCAACAGTTCGTCCAGTTTGGCTTGGGCGGCCTGAGCACGCTCTTGCAAAGCGGTGGGTACGTTGTCGTAGTCGGCGAAGAGTCTCAAAGCCGTTTCAGCCTTGTCAAAATCCAAGGTCATGTTTTCAAAAGTTTCTTGATCCACATTGCCAAAGTTTTCGCACAAAGCGTAGACGGCGTTCTCGTAGTCGGCGATGAGCGGTTCCATGAATTCACCGGCTTTTGCGCCTTCAATCTTGTTGTAGGCTGTCGCTCTGTCATAGATGTAGTTGTTGATTTCTTCCATGTCGCTTTCGGAAATGCCTTTGATATTGCCTTCTCCATCGACATAGTCGGCGAAGACATTCTGGATGAAATCTTCTTTGTCGCTTTCAAGTACATTGAAAAACGCCATAAAATCCTCGGCATTTTCGATGGTGTTGAGGTCTTGTTCGGCTTGGGCGAAAAATTCGTCGGTGGCCTTGATGATGGTTTCTTTCGGTGAGACACCGCCGCAGGAGGTCATGACAAAGCCGATGACGACTGCGAAAACTGCTAGTGTAAGTTTTTTCATACTGATAAATTTAAGTTGATAGATTTTTTGAATTGTTTGTTGATGCGGCAAAAATATGAAATCTTTTGATTAGATGGCATGAAGTGCCACAAAAAAACAGGAAAAAGGCATTAGTTTCCCGCACAGGCAGCCGTGGCCGCGCTCATCACAAGCCCTGGAATGCTCTCCATTTGGTGGGCGCAGGCCTCAAGGGTGGCCCCGGTGGTGAGCACGTCGTCGATGAGAAGTATGTGCTTGCTTTCCAGTTCGTTGGCATAGCGCACCTCGAAAATGTCCTTCACGTTCTTGAAGCGTTCCTCGGCAGTCTTGTGGGTCTGTGTTTCGGTATAGATGGCTCTAACCAGAAACTTGTCGCCGATGGGGATGCCTGTTGCCTCGTTGATGCCTTTTGCAATCATCAGGCTTTGGTTGTAGCCGCGCTGCTTCTCGCGTTTTGGGTGAAGTGGAACGGGAATCAGGTAGTCGATGCCTTGAAACAGCGGTGCTGCCTTGATGCTTTCGCCCAACTGCTGGCCGAGGAAAACGCCTGCTTCCTTGTTTCCCTTGTACTTCAACTCGTGGATGAGGTGCTGCACCTTGCCCGACTTGGCAAAGAAGAAGCAGGCCGTCACTGCATGGAACCTGACCCTGCCGTAAAAAGTTTGCGCCAAAGGGTTGTCGGGATAGAGTTCATAGCCTGTTTTAGGCAGCAGGAAGCGGCATTTGAGGCACACCGTTTCCTCGTCCTTGAGCAAAGGCTCGCCGCAGGCCGCGCACACACGCGGGTAAAACAGGTTGATGATGTTGTCGAGCCAGTTGCGGAAAATCATGTCGGAGTGGTTTAGTGTCCTAATCGGAGGTATTTCTTTCGTGGCACCATCGTGTTTTTCCGGCCAGTTTCGGCGGCTTCGTCGAGTTCGTACATGTTGTAATAGACGGAGAAGTCGAGCGAGTCGGGGAGGAGTTCGTCAGTGCGGCCTTGCTCGCGAAGCACGTCGTTGTACATTCGCCGGTTGCGCAGCAGGGTGGCCTGCCTTCGCGCCGATTTGTTGTATTTGTCGTAGAGAAACTGTATTGGGTTGGCCGTGACGGTCACCATGCCGTTGCCCGCAGGTGTCCGGCTCAACCAAAGGTCGTCCAAATCCTCTTCAAGCTTCTGGATTTCGCGTGGCATACCGATGCTCGGCATGGTGATGAGCATTTCCTTGAAAGTCTCGTAGTTGTAGAACGGCAGCACGGTCACTTCACGGAGCGTGACGGTGTCGCTTCTCAATCGGATGAAGAGTGTGTCGCGGCCTTCGGCAAGGGTGGAGTCGATGGCGATGAGGCGGCGCGAATAGCCGATGCAGCTCACCCAAAGCGTGTCGATGCTGCGAGCCGGAATGACGAACTTCCCTTGCATGTTGGTGATGGTGCCGCAATGCGCCATCTTGCTGATAACATGGGTGTTGCGAATGGGTTTCAGACTATCAGCTGTGACCACGATGCCGTAATACGACACGCGGTCGCGGTGTTCGTTGCCGCTTTGCGCTTTCACAGCCGCGCCTATCAACAAAAGGGCCAATATGATGAATAGTCGTTTCAATTTTATTTTCTTGTCGGGAATGCTGCCACATCTTGCAAACGCGGCAATTCCTTATTTATTTCATCCATAGCTTGCACGACGTGCGAAAATGCCTGACTTTGTTCTTCCCGCCGTCATTTCCAGTTTTTGTATGGGCTTTTTCAGCAGTTTGGCGTTGTAGTATCGCGGATCGTCGGTAACTTCGTCGCCTATCCAGTCGGGCTTGTCGAAAGGCTCGTTTTCGCCGGCCAACTCGATTTCAGCCACCACAAGACCTTCGTTGTCGCCGTGAAACTCATCGACTTCCCAAATATGCTTGCCGTCGGTGTTTTTCACTAAGTGACGGGTTTTCTCGATATGTCTTGGGCCTGCTTGCTCGAGTAGTGCAAATGCTTCGTTCACCTCAATTTCTTTTTCCCACTCGAACCGAGAGGCACCCGTACGCCTGCCTTTTATGGTGAGGAAGCCACGGTCGCCTTTCACACGCACGCGCACCGTCAGCCCATTGTCTTTGCAAAGATAACCTTGCACGATTTCAACAGTTTGGAAGGCTTCGGCCTTGAAATCGCCTTTCACCAAAAACTTTCTTTCGATTTCCTGAAACATAATACGCATTGTTTGTCCGCGCAAAAATACTAAATTCCGCAAAACTACCTAAATCATGGCATTCCTCCATAAATTCTGCACCGAAGTTTTTGTCAAACAGGCTTGTAATTCGGTTTTTTGTGTAAGTTTGCGCCCTGAAAAACAACACGAAAAAAAAATGAGAATCGCAGTGGTTGGAGCCACAGGATTGGTAGGCTCAAAAATACTTCAAGTAATTGACGAACAGCAAGTTGGAATCGACGAGCTGATTGTTGCCGCTTCGGAGAAATCGGTTGGAAAAACGCTGACTTTCAATGGGCGCCCACATCGGTTGGTCAGCGTCGAGGAAGCTATCGCCGTCCGCCCCGACATTGCCATCTTCTCGGCAGGCGCATCGGCTTCAAGGCAATACGCGCCGAAGTTTGCCGAAAAAGGCTCTTTCGTCATCGACAACAGCTCGGCTTGGCGCATGGAAAAAAACGTGCCTTTGGTGGTGCCCGAAATCAATGCCGACACCATCACTGCCGAAACACGCATCATCGCCAACCCCAATTGCTCCACCATCCAAATGGTGATGGCCTTGGCTCCAATTCATAAGACCTTTGGCATAAAACGATTGGTTATCAGCACCTACCAAAGTGTGAGCGGTAGCGGACTGAGAGGCATTAACCAACTCTATCGGGAGGAAAACCCTCAACACCCAACTCCCAACACCCAACTAAAAAACGCCTATCCTCACCAAATCTACCATAACATTCTGCCCCATGGCGGTGACTTTTGCGACAACGGCTATACCACCGAGGAGGAAAAATTGGT
>ONVP01000085.1 GCA_900321315.1 uncultured Bacteroidales bacterium | reverse complement strand
ATTGCCACCGACGTGCCAAGCATCACCACGGGCTTGCGCGGCTTGGCCTATTGGGAAATCGAAGTCACCGGACCCCACGCCGACCTGCATTCGGGCCTCTTCGGCGGCAGCGTGGCCAACCCGCTCAACACGCTTTGCGAGATGATCGCCAAATGCATGGACGAGAACAACCACATCACCATTCCGCACTTCTACGACGACGTGATTGAATGCTCCGACCGCGAGCGCGAACTGCTCAACATGGCACCTTACAGCGAGGCCGACTACAAGAAGAGCCTCGGCGTGAAGGCTTTGCGTGGCGAAAAAGGCTACACCAAGATTGAGCACGTCGGCATCCGACCCACCTTCGACCTCTGCGGCATGTGGGGTGGCTACACGGGCGAAGGCGCAAAGACCGTGCTGCCTTCGAAGGCCTACGCCAAACTCTCTTGCCGCCTCGTGCCCGACCAAAACCACGAGAAGATTGCCGAGTTGGTGAAGGACTACCTCGAAAAGAACGCTCCCGACTACGTCACGGTGAAGGTCACGCCGCTGCATGGCGGACAAGCCTACGGCTGCCCCGTTGACCTGCCGGCTTACAAAGCCGCAGAAGCGGCCTACATGGACACCTACGGCAAGCTGCCCATCCCGATGCGCTCGGGCGGAAGCATCCCGATTATCGCGAGATTCGAGGAAGTGTTGGGCATCAAGTCTATCTTGATGGGCTTCGGCCTCGGCGAAGACGCCATCCACTCGCCCAACGAGAACTACCGCCTCGACCATTTCTACAAGGGCATCGAAACGATTATCGCTTTCTATCAGCATTTTGCCAATGGCGAAGCAGTGGCGTAAGTGACCAAAGGAGATTAATGACAGAAGGAAGGGCGTGCGTCCTTCCTTCTTTTTTTGCACTTCTCAGCGTAAAATCTAAAACAAGTCTTCCATTTTCATTTCGAAAAAATCCGGCAATGGAATGCCGTCAGTGCCGATGACGAGGTCTCGTTTGGGATTGAAACGCTCGCGGAATTTTGGCAATCCGCTGTTCATTCCCCGCCGACCGCTTTTCACTTCCAACGCAATCGCTTCCCCTTGTCGCACAATGATATAATCGACTTCATCGGAACGCTCGTGCCAATAATACACTTTGTAGCCTCCCTCGTCGGCACCGCCAAGCAGATAGGCTCCTACGGCAGATTCCACCCAGCGCCCCCAAACATTTGTGTCCACCCGATCTTTCTCGTAGGTGGTCCCGCGATAGGCCGTCAAAAGTGCGTTATTATAGACCTGATATTTCGGAACCGACTGGTAACGGCGGGCTTCGTCGTTGGCATATTTCTGCAAGCCCGTCAACAGGTTGCATTCGTTGAGAATCTCCAAATATGAGGATAGCGTAGTGACATTGCCGGCATCCTGCAATTGGCCCAAGGTCTTGGTAAGCGACAGCAGCTCAGCCGAATACGAGCATCCCAACTCAAACAATTGCTTCATCAAGGCTGGCTTGTAGATGTTGGAAGTCAGAATGACATCCTTCTCGATGGCTGGAGCCACAAGCGATTCTTTCACGTATTTCCTCCAACGCCGCATATCCTTGACAAAGGCTGCTGTGCCGGGATAGCCTCCGTAATAGATCCATTCGTCGAGTGTCCAACCGAAAGCGTCGCTCATCTCCTTTGCCGTCCAATGCCCTAACCGTATCAACTCGAATCGTCCCGCAAGCGACTCCGTCAATCCCTTGCGCAACATCAACCTCGACGAGCCGAGGAGAAACACTTTCAATTGGCGGCGGTTTCGGGTGTCGGCATCCCACTCTCGCTTGACGATTTCACTCCAATTCTTGATTTTTTGGATTTCATCGATAACGAGCACCGCCTCCGTTTGCTGCTTGATGTCCATCTGGCTCCTGGTGCCTTCCCATATCCGGCGAATCCAGTCTGTGTCTTCCTCATCAACGCCGTCTGCATTAAAAAGATAGTTGGGCAGCAGACATTCCGCCAACACTTGATCCATCAATGTCGACTTCCCTACCTGTCGCGGACCTGCCAGCACTTGGATGAACCGTCGAGGTTCATTCATACGGTCGAGGATTTCCGAAAATATCGGTCTTCTAAACTCCATAATGTTCAATTTTTGCTTACAAAATGTTCAAATCCATGTTACGAAATGTTCAAATCTTTGCTACGAAATGTTCAAATCTCCGTTACAAAATGTTCAAATCTCGGCTGCAAAAATAGTTCTTTTTACATTATAAGAGTCTAAAATATCATCTTTTATGCGAAATATCATTTATCACTTCGAGAACATCACCTTCTCGCTGTTGAACATCCGCGTGAGAATCCAAATGCCAAAAACCGTGTAGAGCACGTTGGCAACAACGGTAATGACGATAGACGCCATCGAGGCCTCGTGGGCAAAGACCTGCGACATACAGAGCACGCTGTTGTAAACCGGGATGGCAAAATACGCGAGGTTGGACACCTCTGTGCCCGACATCATCGGCAACATCCCGACCAGCATCACCACAATCATCAAGGGTGCCATGATTGTGGAAGCCGCCTTCACCGACTTGGCGTAGGCAGAGACGATGGACGCCACCGAAACCAAAATCAGGATGGTACTGAAAATCAGCAGCAAAAGCACAACATAATCCGACACTTGGTAGATGTTGGCATCCATACCCAACTCGTCGGCGTGAATCAGTTTCGGCAACGAGAGCATCATGCCCGTGAAACTCGACAAGCCGCTCAACATGGCGAAAAGCGAGAGGCTCAACACCTTGCCCAAGGCCAGTTCTCGGCGTTTCATCGGCGTGACCAACAAAGTGGCGATGGTGCCGCGTTCCTTCTCGCCCGCGATGGACGGCGGCGCAATGGACATGCACCCCATGAACGCCACCATAAGCAGCAGCATCGGAATCAGTTCGCTGAAGAAATTGCCCAACACATCCTCGTTGGAAGCAAGGTCGAACACAGCCGACTCGTCGTCTGAGGCGTTGATGTCAAAGCGGTTGCAAAACGTGTTTTCGTAGGTGTTCAAAGCGGCACTCACCATCGTATAGGCTTGCTGCGACGACTCCGAAGCCGAATTGTAGAGCAGTTGCACATTCGGCGCAGACAAACCGCTTGACGGGTCGTAGTGCGCAGTCAGCGAATCGAAGCCTTCGGGGAATGTCAGCAAGACAAACTTGCTCTCCTTCAAGGCAAGCGTTCCGCGCCTCCAACATCGGGCTTATGCTCTCAGGCATGTTCTCCACATAGAGCGTGGCACGACCCAAGTCCTTGGGTTTCATAAAGTTGTTGCCCATGAAGGAATAGATGAGGTAAATCATCAAACCCGGCATGATGACCGTGGTGAGCAGCATGGTGCGGTCGCCGAAGAAACGCGCGCACTCCTTTTTGATAATCGTCCAAGTGTTGTTTTTCATCACTCCAGCCCTCCTTTCTTGGCTTTGTAAATGTCGAAGAAGCGGTCTTCGAGTGACTGGCCTCCGCAGATGTTTTCCAAAGTGTCGCAGTGCGTCATTTGCCCGTCGATGATAATGCCCACGCGGTCGCAAAGGCGTTCCACGAGGCTGAAAATGTGGGTGCTAAGGATGATGGTCTTGCCTTGTTCGCGCAATTCTTGAAGATAGTCCGTCACGGTGCGGGCGGTCAGCACATCCAAGCCGTTGGTCGGCTCGTCGAAAATGACAAACTCGGGGTCGTGCACCAACGAAACCACCAACGAGGTTTTCTGCTTCATGCCCGTGGAAAGGTTGGCCACCTTCACTTCGGCGAAACGGTCGATGCCGAAACGCTCAAAGAGTTTGGCCTTGCGCTGCGCTATCACTTCGGGTGCAATGCCGTAAAGTTGGGAGAAAAAGTCAAACAAATAGTTCGGCGTGAAGAAGTCTTCCAACTTCAGTTCGGAGGTCAGAAAGCCGATTTTCGCCCTAACTTGTTCAGGTTGGCTCACGATGGAGCAACCGTCAATGAAAGCGTCGCCCTTGTCGGGGGCAATCAAAGTGGCCAACATGCGCAAGGTCGTGGTTTTGCCTGCCCCGTTGGGACCGAGCAGACCGAAAATCTCGCCCTTGTTGGCGGTAAACGAAAGGTTATCGACCGCCACAATCTCCTTGCGGTCGGTCCTTTCAATTTGTTGTTGCTTGCGCGAGAGCCGAAACGTCTTGCTCAGACCCTCTACGCGTAGGATTTCGTTCATAGTATTCTATTTTGTTAAGTTGTCACAATTTATGTAAATATGAAAATCGGATTTTATGATTTGCATAAAAATCGGAAAAATCTCATCACTCCTTAATAATCTGCTTATACTTCAGTTTAGTCACCGAGCCGAACTTGCCCAACTCTTTTTTGTCAATTTTCTTCTCGTTGCCCGACATCATAATGACCACGGGACGGCCTTTAATCATGCGGGTGTAGAAACTTTGGACATCGTCGAAATTGGCCTTGCGGATGAGTTCCGTGACCTCGCCACGCGGGTCATGGTCGTAGCCTTTTTTCATCCAGCTTTGTACAATTGATGGCATATCGCGGAAACCGAAATAATCGCTTGCGCGTGATTTCAGAAGGGCTTCCTTTGATGCGTTGAACTTCTCCATACGCACCGGCATATTGACAATCAAGTCCTTAAAGGCAGTCATGCCGTCCAAAGTCTTGTCGGACTGCGTACCGAGGAAACCAGAGAGATGACCTGGTTTGCGCTCCAAATAGTCATAACGATAATTGGCGTATGCCGTGTAACCCAAGGAACGAAATTCTCTGATTTCTTGGAAGATGATGGAGTACATGTCCGTTCCGAAATACTTGCTAAACAGCGAAGCCACGGCCTCGTCTTTGTCGCTCAGTTTCTCGCCTGGCACATGGAAATAGATGTTGCTTTGGCGGAATTTCTTGTTGGAAGCGATAAGCACCTGGTTTTCAGCGAATTTCTTCTCAACGCGAATCTTTTCAATTCCCTTGGTGGCGTTGGCGCGAACCAGATTGTTCTCGTTCAGCATAGCCACCACTAACCTGGGATGGGTGTTGCCGCTGTAGGTCGCATGGCCGTCGTATTTAAAGGCCTCGGCCACTTCGGCAAGCAGTTCCTCGCCGCTGCGCTTCTTCCATTCCTTCAATGGCGCATGATTGAGGAAGGTCGACTGGTCGCCATAGAGGGCATATTCGCGGACAGCCTGCGCCCAGGTGGAGGCATCGTTGCGGTTGGCCTTCAGGGTACTTTGCTCGCTTTCCAACAAGGTCTGGATGTACTGCTCGTTGTTGGAGGGATTCTGCAACTTTCTGCTGCACAAGGCAATGATGTCGTTCAGGTCTTTATCGAAACCGGTCATGTGTATCATAAACTGGTTTTCGGAGGCATAGAAATCGACGGACGCGCCCAGTTTTTGCAACTGGAGTGCAAATTCTTCTGGCGACTGCGTCTTGGTGCCTTGCATCTGGAGGTACTGCACTGCCCTGTCTAAATCAGGGTCGTTGGACGTGCCGTAGTTGAAGTTCACCCTCAGGTCAAAGATGTCGTTGCGCGGGTTGATGGTGGAGAACAACTTGAAGCTGTTGTTGACCTCTGTGATCTCCACGTCCTCGCCAAACCTGATGACCTGCGGCTCGACCTCTGGGACTTGCTGTGTCTCAATGGCCTTGGCGAAGTCTGACTTGGCCTCGGTGTTTTTTGCCTCGATGGGTTTCCATGTGGGCTTGTCCACCTTGTCCTTGGCCGGGAAGCCCATCTTGGAGCGCACATCCAAATAGTCGTTGCCGAAATACTTGTTGGCGATGGCCACCACTTCAGCCTTGGTGATAGTCTTAAGACGCTCTGTTTCATCAATATATTCCTCATAGGTCTGGCCTGACATTTCCAATCCAAGGAAAAGGTCAGTCAAACTTCTAAAACTTTCCGTTTCTTTCAGTCTAACCATCAACATGCTCATGCGCATGGCCTCGAAGAGGTCGTCGCTGAACTCGCCTTTCTTCAATTGCTCAAGACAGTCGAAAACGAGGGCTTCTGCTTTCTCGTGCGACTGACCTAAGAGCTTGGGGATGTAGAAAATCAGGTTGGCGCCGTGGTCTTCCAACGAGAGCGGAGCCAGCATGGCAGCCATGATGTCGCCGTCTTTCATCAGCTTGTCCATCAGACCCGTTTCGCCATTGGCAAAGACCATGCAGGCTAAGGTCAACGGAAGCATGTCGGGGTCGGAGGTCTTGACACCGGGAAAAACAATCGCGCCCATCTTGATGGGCGTCATCTTGACTTCTTTCACCGTCGGGCCGTCGAAGGTCGGCAAGGTGTAGTCGGGCTCCTTGGGCAATTCGCCGCTGCGCCATGTGCCAAATTTCTCGGCCACCAAAGGCTCGGTTGCCTCAATGTCGAAGTCGCCGACAAGGATGAGCGTCATGTTGTTGGCGACATAATAGGTGTTGTAGAACTCACGCATCTTGCTGGTTTGCGGGTTTTTAAGATGCTCAGTATAGCCGATGATGGGGCGCCCGTATGGATGCTCACCGAAAGCTTCCTTGAAAAGATACTCTTGGAAGGCATTGATGGGGCTATCACCATACATGTTCTTCTCCTCGTAAACCGTCTCCAGCTCCGACTGGAACAAGCGGAACACGGGGTTGCGGAAACGTTCCACGTACACGTCCATCCACTTCGAGAGTTGGTTCGATGGAAAAGTGTTGTAATACATGGTTTGGTCGTAGGCCGTACCTGCATTCAAGCCTTTTCCACCCATCTGCGTGAGGATAACATCCACCTCATTCGGGATGGCATAATCTGCGGATTTCCGCGACAAGTTATTGATTTTCTGCTGAATGGCTTGACGTTCAACCACATCAGTCGTTTCATGCAAACGGTCATACATCAAATCGATGCTGTCAAGAAAAACCTTCTCAGCTTCCCAGTTGGTCGTACCGATTTTGTCCGTCCCCTTGAACATGATATGCTCAAAGTAATGCGCCATACCCGTGGCATCCACAGGGTCATTCTTACTGCCAGCGTGGACATACACCGCGCCATAAATCTCTGGCTGTTCGTGGTCTTCGCACATCACCACTTTCAGACCGTTGTCCAAATGGAAGGTCTTGGTTTTCAGATTGCCCTTTTGGGCAAAAGCCATCGTGGTTCCTAAAACAAAAAGGAACAGAATTGTTAACTTTTTCATTTTGTTTTGTTGTATTTAGTTATTATTCGATTCTGAACAAATTCTTGTACTGCTCCGTGATATATGCATCCACCCAATCATAATATGCCTCCATGTCTTTGGTGTTCTTTACGCTTTTGCGAAGCTTTTCAAGGGCTTCTTCGCCACGGCGCATCACCTCTTTTTCAATAGGTTGAATTTGTTGTAAGATGCCTGTGCCCTGTTTGTTGAACAGCTTGGAGAGGTCGCCGTAAGTGGTGGTATTTCCTGCTTCGAGCGAAAAAACCCGCTTCTTCAGTTCCAGACCTTTCTCGTTGAGCCACGAATGTCCCGTGCCGTCGTCGGTGACGATGGCGGGCAGTTTCCCAGACGAAGTGAGCACCAACGGAATGGCGACCGTGGTCAGCGGCCAGCCAATAATCGTCCAACTGACGGTGTTCAACGGCGACTCACCGGGCTTCACTCCTTGCACGAGAATCACAGAGGATGTGCTATGGCGCGCAATGTAATCCCCGAATGAAAAATACTGCGTATCATTCTCTGTTTCAGGCATAAAGTCATACATATCGAGCTTGGTCACGCCGTGTTTCAAGTACCTTGAAATGGAGGTGATGAGGTAATCATGCTCCATGTTGCCTGCCTTACAAGCCTCGGCCATGAAGTCGGTGATGGCGCAATATCGCTCCACGCCCAAATCGAGTTTGTGGTTGCCTGTCGTGCCGAAATTGGTGCGCATCAGGTAGCCGTCGGGCGCGACTTTCGGGTCGTTCACATCGAACTTCACATACTCGTAATTGCCTGTCTCATAGTAGGCACAGCCACCTTGGGCATCAAGTACGGCAAAGTTGGAATTGACCTCACGAGGTTTCTTCACCGTGTCGAGCAGGGTCTCAAAATCGGCCAAAGTCGCGCAAAGTTCCAAGGCCTTGCGAATGAAGATGCCGTCGCCATCGGTGTCGCCACCGTCGCCGTTCAGATTGTAGGCCGCCGTGTTGATGATGCCGAAACCAGCCTCATTGTGGCCGCCCCAAACATTGACGGGTGCAGTGTCCTCAGCATTCACCAAACCAATATAACGGTAACGGCTTCCCTGCACAACAATGGTCATATTGTGCAACGTGCTCGTGTCGCGGTTCTTGTAAATCAAAGGGCGACCGTCCTTGGTGACACGGCCCGAAACAATGACTGAAGTGCAAGCCTGAGCAGGCTGAACACTGCTTAGTGTAATCGAAAGCAACAAAGTGATAATCAGAAAGATTCTATTCATAGTGTATGTGTTTTACATCAGATTGACGGCCGCCCGATTGGGCTTGTTTTACTGGGCAAAGATAATGGTTTTTCCTTAACGATGGTTTCCCCTTGTGGGGAATGGAGTGTTTTTGGTGTTATATAACGGCGGCGGCTTGTAAGTGCCACTGGATTGCAGCACCACCTGCCGCCGCCGTAATTGTCAAAATCTGTGTTCGTAGCCCACGCGCAAGAGGAAGTTGAGTTCCTTGTAGCCCCAACGCATGTGCTTCGCGCTGTTTATCGGGTTTCCCCATTCGTCTTCGTCATACACATAGCGGAGTGAGGTTCCAAAACTAGTGAGCAGCCCGATGCGCAGGTAGTCGTAGCGGTTGAGTTCGATGCGTCCGCCCAACTCAAGGTTGGCGCCCAGGAGGCCAATCTCATGCTTTCCGGGCATGTTGCTGAAGCCTTTCTCGATGTATGGCCCGGCGGCGACGTAGAACCAGTTGTAGTCGTACTCCACACGGACGGGCAGGCGGAGATAATGGCCGTTGAGGAATTTGGAATGGTGCGCGATGCCGCCGCTGTAAGTCGTGTAGCCAGAGTTTATGAAGCGGAACTGGTAGTCCAACCCGACGAGCAATGACAAGTTGTCGGAAAGCCCGAGCTTGACATCGGCGCCGAGGGCACCCATGAAATGGTCGATTCGGGTGGCCGAACTGCGTCCGGGGAAGCCGCCCCAGCCGCCGCCCACATGGGCGATAATGGCGTTTGACTGCCTGCCATACTGTGCGGCAGCCATCAGCGGCATGAATACCGCAAGTGCGATGATGATGAGGTGTTTTCTCATGGATTGATGTTTTTTTGTGATGTCAGATTTTCATTTCTTGTACTTCTTGAGCAGTTTCTTGAGCTGATCCCTGTAAGTGTTGGATTTCAGCGGATCGCTCTCGCTTTCTGTTGTTGCCACGTATGCGATGTTGTTGAGCTTGCTGTCGAGGATGATGAGGCCGCAGCGGGTCTTGTCCTTGTAGGGTACGGTATAGTACGACCCCAAGGTGAGGATGCCTATGGCCACGCCTTTGGCGACTTGTCCGGCGTAGTTGCCGCCCGTGCGGGTGAAGCCTTGATTGTAGGCCACAAGCCCGAAACGCTCTCCTCGGGCTTCAAGGATGGAATCGATGACAGGCGGGATGGGGATGGTCTTGACCTTTACATTGCCGTCCACATAGCGCATAAGGGCGAAAATCTCGTTTTGCACCCTGTTGTAAACAAGGCTGTCCTCGATGACGACGGCCTCCTTCTTGGGAAGCGTGGAGTTTCGCGACAGCTCTTTCCCGAACAGCTCGCGGGCAACTGCAGAGAGCGAGTCGTTGTAGGAAACATTGTTGCCCTTTTCGATGACACCGACGTATGACAGCGGGTCGAATTGCTGCACCTTTCGGATGTCGGCCCTGGTGGGCGACGACACGAAGCCCCGATTGGCGGAGCACGAGGCGGCAAACAAAGCGAGAGCCGCCAAACTGATGATAATTAGGTGTTTTTTCATTGTTGATAGGTTTAATTGTTAGAATTAGTCATACCATACTTTTTTCCTCAAATAGTAATCTGTAAACACAGAAATCCACTCGTCATCAGAATAATCTTTTAGTCTTACATGTTCGCATTTGGGATTCATAAGGAAGACTGTCCCATCCATTCCAACGCCAATGTATATTCCACCCCAAAACACACCAGCCAAGTGGTATACACATTTTATTTGATTTTGCATTATCAATCTCGCCATTTCTCGATAAGTATCACCGGATTCTTCGTCATAGCAGCCAAAATAATCTGCCAAAACAACAAAATCCTTTGATTCATTGAACAAAATGGCATAAGCATCTATCACTTTTCTCAGTTTTCCTTTTGGACGGTAATACGAGGGGAAAATATCCGAAAGGAAACTTCCATCCTCAAAATACTCTTTGTCCAAATTGCAGTTCATCGGATAACCGACATCAATAATGTTAATCAACACTATGGAATCCATTGGGCAATAATTGGCTTCCCGAAAATTCCTCAAAATGCGATTGTTCAAGCGATCAATATGAGATTGCGGTATTTTCCCGCTGCAATCTTGTGAAAAAGAATGCATGGAGAATGCCAAAAGCCAAAACATGATAGTTATCCTCATCATTTATCCCTTTCTCCGTCATGGTCTGATATAAAATGCTCTGATTGCATTCCCCACATATCGTGAATTTTGGTTGATGTAACTTGAATAACTTGGGTCCATTATTGAGAAAGAATAACGAGAAACATCAAAACCTTTGCTTGAAACTAATGGGGTTTTCGTAACGCTCTTTACCCCTACAAAATGGCTCATACCTGCATCAGAACCGTGAACATCAAGAATTACTCTATTGCCGTTCTTGATTTCGGAAAAAACTTCAGCACACCTTTGCCTTTTAGTCAAATTAAGAGTTCTCTTGCCATAGGAGCGGCCTGTATTCTCACAAAACTTACTAACACTAGTCTCCCCATAACATCCGCCATTGGGACCTCTTTCAACAATTCCTTTTGCTTTCCACACACTCATGTCGCCACCCAAAGAACGGTCGGTCCATGAAAAAGTCGCTGGAGCGCAATCAAGATCCCCTAAAGTCTCTGGATTATATGGCATTAAATCTGGGGTATTCTCTATGGCACTAACAGTAACAGGCTCTCCTACCTGTTTTGTGCCATCCCAAAATTTATATCCATTACGCAAATCCATCCAACCTTCCATTAGCCCGCCTGTCAATCCGCCTATTCCAGCGCTTATTCCACCTTGCTTTATTCCAGTCCATAATCCTTCTCCAAAATTTGCACCTTGCATCCAAGAATTACCAGCTCCAGTAATAAAACCAGACGTCGCACCTGTAGCTGCCCCTGTGAGAGCCCCGCTAACAAACCCTCCGAGTTTTATTGCTCCAGCGGCTGCTCCTCCAGAAATTGTACTCAGCGCCCCTGCCGCCGCACCAATGCCGAAATAGGCCAAGCCTTGGCCGAAGGTGTCGATCTTGCCCCAGTTGGTGGCGAGGTTGGCTATGCCGCCAATGGCCGCGCCTATCACGATGTGCCAAAACTCGCCGTCGGGGTCGGTGTATTTCAACGGGTTGTTGAGGCAGTAGGCATAGCGGTTGAAGCTCTGCGTGTAGTCGGGGCGTTGCACGTAGGTGTCCACCGAGAGGAAACTGCTCGTGAAGGGGTCGTACATGCGCCCGTTCATGTTAATCAGTCCGAAATCGCACAGGTGCTCGTGCCCGGTGAAACCGCGGTCGAAGAGCAAGGATGTGGCCGGTTCGGTGCCCGTGGCGGTGAAGCCGTAGGGCGTTCCCCAAGCGTCGAAGGTCACGTCTTGCACGATGTTGCCGGATTGGCCCGTCACCAAGGTCCAGCTGCCAAGGTGGTCGGGATGGATGTAGTATTGGTTGGGACGATAGCCTTCGCGCTGCGAATGTACACCGAACACGCCGAGCGGGCCGCTCAAGTAGGTTACGGCAGTCGTGCCGTGCTCGTCGCCCACAAACTCACAGTTGCCTACATAATCCTTTCGCATGAGCAGGTTGCCTTGTGCGTCTAATTCTTCCATGTACAGGCGTTGGTGCTCGTAGCCGTAGCCGTATGACAGTCTCATCGTGTCTTGCGTAATGCAAAGCAGCTTGTCGAAATGCGTATATTGCATGTGGTGTGTGGGCAGGTCGCCGTAGGCTTGCGCTTGGGCGATGGCATGGGGGCGGTTGCCCGCGTTGAACGTCGCGCCGTCAAACACCATCGCGCCGTGGATCTTCTTGGCCTTCATGCGCCCGTAGGCGTCGTAAACAAACACGCCCGTGGTGTCGGCACCCTCGATGATGCCCGTCAAACGGTTCAACTTGTCGTATGTGAACACCTCATCCATGCCGTGAACTTCGTCTTTTCGCGCCGCTAAATTAGCGATTTTATCGTATTCGTACGACAAATTCTGTAAAGTTTCGTTTCGGC
>ONVP01000038.1 GCA_900321315.1 uncultured Bacteroidales bacterium | reverse complement strand
TAATTTCGAACTTCAACCATTTGCTAATATTCCCCAGCAACAACAAATGGAATTGCAGTTTGCGTAAAAAGAAGAATGAACCGCTTTTATTCGATAAATGTTTAATAAAATTGAATCTATATTTTTTTCATTTTTTTACACACACTGAATTATTTTTGTACTTTTTCCTATCTTTGCCCCGCAAAAAATCTTGGATCTCATACATTTAACAATCAACCCTAACCATGGACAAGAATTTACATCAGATTGCAAAGGCGCCCATGATTGCCTTGATTCTCTTTAACTTGTTTGCTTTCAATATGATAGCAAAAGCACAAAACACCTTCGGCGGTGGCTCTGGTACGTACATGGATCCCTACATCATCTCCACCACCGACCACTGGATTGAGTTAGCAAGCAGTGTGAATGCGGTAAGCAACCCCAGCACATTCTTTAACCAATACTTCCGCTTGGATGCCGACCTCGATTTCAATGGAATCAGTTTCCAGCCTGTCGGTAACTGCTTCCGTTGGTTTGACGGTGATTCTATCGTTTCCCCTCGAATATTCAGTGGAAAGTTCAATGGAAACGGACATTCCATCAAGAATGTAACATACCATAGCGACAATGATTTTGAAAACGGACAAGGTGTCGGGCTTTTTGGATATGCAGGAAACGCTTTCATCCAAAACCTTACTTTGGCAGGCAACTCCACCATCACGGGATACAACCATGTGGGAGGCATCGTAGGCAAACTTGAGAGCAACAGCACGGTTACAAACTGCCTTGTGGAAGAAGGCGTAACCATCGCCCAAGCACCCGTTTCAAGTTGTAGTGGGACTTTCGGCGGCATTGTGGGTATGTGTATGGGCACTTACATCTTTGTTAACAACTGTTTCTCCTATGCCACAATTGCCTACACTTGCGATGAAGCTACTCCTAATTACATAGTTGGTGTCGGCGGAGTAGTGGGTGCTACGGGATGGTACAATTCCAATCCCATTATCGAAATAAGAAATTGCGGGTCTTTCGGGCAAGTGACGGGAATCACTTATGTCGGAGCCATTTGTGGATATCGGGGTAATGGAGGTTCTGTTACAAGCTGTTATGTAGGTGGCAACTGCACGACTGGAGCCATCGGTGTGCAGGGTTCTCAGTATGGCACCGACGAGGGCATTGATATTAAGCATGTTTGTGCAATCTTTTGCGGAAAGAATGTTGGGGCGACTTACCACACCCAAGGTCTTGCGTCATGCAACGGCAGGACCGTTTATGAATACAACGAAAGTGTTATGCTCACACTGGAATACACAGGTGCTCCTCCAACTGGCTATACAATTTGGGATGCCCACTATGAAGTGGACGGCGGCACGCTCAACAAGGATCCTAGGTATCCCGATTATATCGATCATGCCAACAACAGATACATATTAAGACTGCCTTCACAACCCAAGTCCACTATCACTTTCGTGTCTTTGGACCTGTTGCGCGACATCTCATATGAGCCTTGGGTACGCATTACCGTTCCGGCATGTCTATACACTGGTGAAAATCATACCCCCCAACCTCTCGTCATCGACACGAAAGACGGTGCGTCAGATACGCTTCGCAGAAACATCGACTATTCAATCTCTGCAGGAGGGGATTTGGATCCATCCTATTGCGATCCTGGCAATTATTCCATTTTAATTGAGGGCAAAGGCGACTTTAGGGGTGATGCCCTCAAAGTGTTCACTATTTTTGAACTTGACCCCGATTTCAGTGAAGGCAGCGGCACCGAAACCGACCCATACATCATCCGCACCACTGAGCAAATGGATGTTTTGGCGGCGAAGGTCAATGGCGGCGACAGCAAGAACGGCCAGTTTTTCCGCTTGGAAGCCGACCTCGACTACACGGGAAAGACTTATACCCCAGTGGGAAACGCCAATTATGGTTTTCGTGGCATTTTCGATGGTAATGGCCACACCATCAGCAATGTGAACCTTAATATCAATCAGGACAATGTGGGGCTTTTCGGCTCACTTGGCGGCACGGTGAAAAACCTTACCTTCGACAACAGCAACATCCAGAATAGTGGACGTTTCATCGGAGGCATTGCTGGCTCTTGCAATGGAGGAACCATTAAAGGATGTATCGTAACCAACAACGTGAACATTAATGGTACACAAAACGTTGGCGGCATTGTCGGAGAAGTCACACAATGGGGAAGAATCGACAACTGCCTCAGCTTGGCTCAATCCATAGTAGGTTCAAGCAAGGTTGGAGGAATAGCTGGTGATGTTTCCTCTGCCATCCTCACCAACAACTATTACGCAGGCTATTACAATGTGGGAGGCATCAATGGGAAGGCAGCACGGGTTTGGCTTACGGCGGTGTGGTTTATGGCGGCCAAGGACAAGAAATCGTGTTGACGCTAAACGTGGGTATGAGCAACAACCCATTGCCGCAGTGCTACTCCATCAGCGCAGGCATCCTCACCTACAACGACAACGGCACCTACACCGTCATTTTGCCGATGCAGAATGTCATCATAGGCTTCCTAAACGATTTGATAGAGTCAAACGGTATGCATTATTTGCTTTCTTGCGACGACAGCCATACAGCCATCCTCATTCACAGTGATTCATACGCCACGATAGATGCAGCCTCAGTTGAGGACTTTGAATATCAAGGGCCTTCGACGGCTGCGAACACCTGAAGTGGTTCGACTGCCACGCCAACCTTCTTTCCATCGGCGACCATGCTTTCCGCAACTGCGACAGCCTTGAATATTTGGGGCTTTACCAAACCCACACCCCGCCCACATTGGGCGAAGGCGTGTTTGAAGGACTCCGCATCGACACCTTGTCGATTATGGTGCCTTTCTGCTCGCGATACGAATACGCTATCCATCCCGTGTGGGGGCAGTTCGGAGAGATTTTCCCCGACGGAAACTGCGAATACAACTTCATCGGCATGGAAGACACGCTTTGGTCGAATCTCGCCAACTGGCACAATGCCAACTTTGAGCCGTGCACCGCCCTGCCGGGTGAAGGCGCGCAAGTCGGCATCATGAGCGACTGCGAGATGGACGCGGACGTTACGGTAGGCTCCATCACCATAGGCGGTTATTATGATGAAGAGTATGGGTGTTACGAGCACCTCACGGTGAAAGACGGCGCGACGCTCACCGCCACGAGCTTCATCTATAACAGCGGCGATGCTCGCAACTTCATCATCGAGGACGGGGCGCAAGTCTATCATCCCAACGCGGGCGCACAGGCCACGGTGGAGAAGAACATCACGGCCTACACGCCCAACACCAAGGACGGTTGGCATTTGGTCAGTTCGCCCGCCATCGAAGGTTTTGCGCCAACGGCGGACAACGGCTTCCTTGCCAACGAATACGACCTGTATTATTACCACGAGCCGACACATTACTGGAGAAACCACAAGCCCGGTACCAACAATGCAGACCCGGACTTCGACATCGAGCCGCTGAAAGGCTACCTCTACGCGAACAGCGCCAACGACACCCTCAGCCTGACGGGAATATTGCGCGCGGCCACGGAAACGGTGGTTGTGCCTTTGAGTTATACAGACGGCATCGCCTTGGCAGGCTTCAACCTTGTGGGCAACCCCTTTGCGCACAACGTGACGAGCTTCGCGGGCAGCAACATAGCCACTGAAATCTATCGCATGAACGGCACCAAGGACAACCTGATGGTGAGCGTGATAGACGGCGACAACCCGCTGAAGCCCGGCGAGGGCTTCTTCGTGAAGGCCACGGGCGACGAGGCTTCCATCACCTTCAACGCCAACGCAAAAGGTGAAACCAAGACCCTTGAGCTTGCCGAAAGGCCGACCATCGCCTTGGAAATCAGCCAGAACGACCTCCTCATCGACCGCCTCATCCTGAAGACCGAAGGCGAACCCTTGGAGAAATTCACCTTGAACGAGAACGGCACGAAAATTTATGCCACCGAAGGCGGGGAGGATTATGCGGTTGCGGTTGTTGGTAGAGACGGTGTGCACACCGTCTCTACAACGGACGTACCCGTCAATTTCAAGGCCGCCAAAAACGGCACCTACACATTGACCGTGAACGTGGAAAATCTGGATTTGGATTATCTGCACCTCATTGATAACATCACCGGCGCGGATGTGGATTTGTTGGGAGACGCAAGGCATTGCGTCTCTACATACACCTTCGCCGCCAAGACGACGGATTATGCATCGCGTTTCCGCCTCGTGTTCAACGCTGACGGCGTTTCGACAGGCTCAGCGTCTGATGCGTCGTTTGCCTACATCAATTACGGGAATATCATCATCACGGCGGACGCACGCGGTGCGTCCCTACAGGTGGTGGACGTGATGGGGCGTGTCATCGTTTCCGTTGACGGACGCACGCGGTGCGTCCCTACGGCGGGAATGCCCGCAGGCGTTTACGTCTTGCGTCTGATTGACGGCGATTCCGTCAGGACGCAGAAAATCGTGATACCATAAACACGGGTTTGTAGGGCTGTCACATCGTGGCAGCCGCATACCGTCATCCAATTAATCTAGATTTGTACGGCTGCCGCGGTGCGACAGCCGTACAGTTCAAAACAGACCTCAAACCGAAATCACCTCATCCATGCGGATGTCGAAAGGTTCGGCGGGGATGTCATCAACTAACTGAAAATCAAAGCAAAGTCCGATGCGTTTCACCTCCAAATGCTGGCTGAGGAAACGGTCGTAGTAGCCCTTTCCCCTGCCGAGGCGGTTGCCTTGTCGGTCGAAGGCCACGCCGGGAACAATAATCAAATCGAAACCGCCCGTATAAGGTTCGTTTTGCGGCTCAAGGATGTTGAAGTCGCCCACGGCAAAGGTGGTTTCTCGGGCGTATTCCACGGGGATGATGTCGTCGCCGACCACAGTCGGAAGGATGATTTTCTTGCGCAGATGCCACTTCTCGAGAAAGGCAAGGGTCTGAACCTCGTCGGGCAGGGCGTTGTAGAGCATCACCGTTTCCGCTTTCACGAAATCGGGGTGTTGTTCCAACTGAGCCAAAATCCGCTCCGATTGCTCAAGTAGCTGTTCCTTAGTGTGTTGCTTCTTCAACGCCTTGATGTGGGCGCGCAGTTCCTTCTTTTCCATGGTCGCAAAATTTTTCGGCAAAAATAGGAAAACTCTGCCGAGAAACGGACATGGAAGACCAAAATCCGTATTTTTGAGGCTTAATTCGAGGCCTTATGAACAAAACATTTCGTATAGTATTGTTTCTCATCCTGTTAGCAGGAATTTCATGCACACAAGGGCATCGCAACGATGCTTCGACGCAAAACGGGAAAGAAACCGATGTCTGCATCATTCCAGAACCCATAGAGTTTCAGCAAGTTGGCAAGAAGAAACACAAGTTGGAAAAAGTCGAGATTGACTCGAAAACCGTTTTCAGCAACCCCGACGAGTACCGAATCATCGTCAAGCGAGGCAAAGCCACCCTCGCGGGCAATGCGGTTTGGGCGCAAAGCACCTTGAATCAATTGATTGACCCAGACGGGAAGATTGCCGATTGCGAAATCCACGACTGGGCTGCCTACCCTTTCCGAGGCTTCATGCACGACACGGGACGCAACTATCAGTCCGTCAGCCTATTGAAGGAAACCTTGGACTTGATGGCCTTCTACAAACTGAACTACTTCCATTGGCACCTCACCGACCATCCGGCGTGGCGCATCGAGTGCAAGGCTTATCCGCAACTCAATGACCCTCAGCACCAAAGGCAAGGCCGCGACGAGGGAAAGTTCTACACCTACGACGAAATCCGCGAGGTGATTGCCTACGCCAAAGAGCGGGGAATCACGGTTGTGCCCGAAATCGACATGCCCGGGCATTCCACCTATTTCAAGGACGCTTTCGGCTTCACGATGGACTCCGAAGAAGGCCGAAAAGTGCTTGAAAAATGCCTCGACGAGTTCTGCGCCGAAATCCCGAAAAGCGACTGCCCTTACCTCCACATCGGCTCTGACGAGGTCTGGATTGCCGACCCGAAAGGCTTCATGCAATGGATTGAAAACCTGATGGATAAGCACGACCGCCAAGCCATCGCATGGGACCCCGGACTGCCCGCTTCCGACAAGGTCGTCCGCCAAATCTGGAACGAGGCCGCTGGCTCCAACGCCGCCGCTTCCGAGAAGGCGGGGAAATACTTGGATTCCTTCGTCGGCTACCTGAACTACTACGACCCGATGCTGTTCACGAGCCGCCTCTTCCTCCACACCGCCGCCGCACAAATCGCGCCCGACACCACCAAGGCTTTGGGCGGTATCCTCTGCCTTTGGAACGATGTGCGCGTCGATAAAAAGGAGAACATCGCGCTGCACAACGGCATGATTAACGGCATAATGGCCTTTGCCGAGCGTTTCTGGAACGGCGGCAACGCTGGCGAAGTGGAGAACGAGAACCTTCCCTCCGGCCCTCTCACCGAGGCTGGAGCGCGCTTGGCCCATTTCGAGGAAAAAATGAGCTACCACCGCGACCGTTTCCACAAAAACAACATGCGCTGGGTGGCCAACTCGCAAATCGAGTGGCAAGTGAAAGTCAATGATAATGAGAGTTTTATGGCTTTCGGTGGCGTAGTGGATTTGGACGCTTTTTGTCAGGCACACCAAATCAACGTTGGTGATACCGCTTTGGCCGTGGCGCAGACCGTCATCACCGCCGAGCGCGACATGGACATTGAAGCGTGGATTGGTTTCTGTACGCCCGCTCGCTCCAACCGCAACGGCTACGGCATCGGGCAGCAAGGCCAATGGGAAGGCGGATGCCAGTGTTTCGTGAATGGCAAGGAAATCCTGCCTCCAACCGACTGGAACGAACCCGGGAAATATGATTACCGCTTCCACACTTGGGGCAAGCCCGAGGAGGAAGAACCTTTCACCGACGAGCAGCTCTACTGGATGCGCCAGCCCGCAAAAATCCACCTGAACAAAGGCGAAAACCGCGTGGAAATAAAAACACCGAAGACCTACAAAGGCCTTCGGTGGAGTTTTGCCTTCATTCCCGTCAAGACCCAAGCCGACGGCACGCTGACGGAAGCGGATGGGTTGCTTTATCGTCCGTTATAATGCGTGCTCAAGTTTTCGATGAATGCGTTGGCGGCGGCTTTCACGGTAAGGAAATCGCTGCCCAACGAGCTGGAGCAGTCGAGCACGAGGACAATCATCGCGCTCTTGTGCTCGTTGACGGTTTGCGAATTTCCCGTCGAGGAGAACTCGCTGTTCGGTGTCCAAATCGTCGATTGGCTCGGTTTGGTCCAAAGCTTCACATATTCGGTGCCCATGTTCACGCCTTGCATATTGATGAGGTTTCGGAAGGTGAACACATCGAAACTGCCTTGCGAAGTGGCCGTCACGGTGCTGCCCGAAAGACTTTGCAAGCCCTGATAGGTGACGTCAGTCAGTTGGCCGTTTTCGCCGTTTCGGACATACGTGCCTTCGATGTAGCACTGTGAAAGGCTGGGCGATCCGACATTGTCGAAAGTGAAACGGATTTTCGTGTTGGGATTTTGGGCCGACATTTTGAGGCTGACGTTGTGGTAGGTGCTTTGGCTGCTGAGTTGCCTTGCGATTTCGGCGAACTTGTTGGATGCATCGCCCATGTTGTTCAGTTCGTAAACGTTTTGGCTCGGGTTGCTCGACAGTTTTCGGAGGTTGTTTTGGAAAGCTGCCACGTCGGCCACGTCGGCGCCACGCACACCGATGGAATAGGCCGAGATATTGATGCCACCAATCACCTCGCTGCTGATGCGATTGCTGACGGCGTTCAAGTATTCGACACCCGAGTTGAAAGTGCCTTCCGAAAGCACATACGAACCTTGGTCGAGGCCGTCGGTGAAGGTAACCACCGAAACGTTGATTAGGTTGGCCGGAAGTTTGGCCGTGGCAAGGCTGTTGAGGCCTGTATTGACGGCGTGGTAAAGAATGGTGCCGTCTTGCATGGTGAGGTCATCAACGAAACTCGAGAAAACGCGCTTCGTGCTTTGGTTGAGCAAGCCGAGCGGCATGGTGTAAAGCTCTGAATTGAAGCCCACTATGCCGAGATAAAGCCCTTCCTGTGCGGGCGTTCTGTCCTCTTTCTGTTTTCTGCAACTTGTCAAGGTCGAAACCGTTAAGGCAAGCACGATGGCCGCCAAGGGCAAAAGGTGTCTTTTCATATTCGTTTTCGTTTGATTATTAGACATTGATTAAACGCGGTTTGCGCTAACAAATTGCAAAGGTAGGAATTTTTCGGCACAAATCATTCGGGCACGTAGATAATCTCGCCGTTTTCGAGTTCGTAGGCGATGCCCACGCGCTTTCCGCGCCTGCCGTCGGCGTTGCTTTGGTCGTCGGAGGGCGTGTATCGGTTGATTTGCTGGCCTTCTTTGGTGATGATTTCCATGTTCTCCTTTCCAGGGTTTTTCACGATGGTGAAGTCGTCCTGGCTGAACATCTCGGTCATATTGAAACGGCTCACCAAGGCCACCATAAGGGCGAGGGCAAAGACCATGGCCACGTCGAAAAGGTTGCCGACCACGCTCATCGGGTCGTCGTCGTCATTTTGTCGCAAGAATCTGTTTCTCATGGCTTTGCGTATTTCTCCTTGATGCGGTTGGCGATAAATTCGAGGTCGTTCAAGTCGCGGGCATACCAGCGTTGTTTCGTTTGTCGGGTCACAAAACCCACCGCGCTGCTGAACAATCCGACGACGGTGGTGGCGAAGGCAACCTGCATGTTGTAGGCCATCGAGGCGATGTCGCCGTTGGCCAACCCGACCAAGGCCGGCCCCATCGGGATAAGCGTGCCCATCAAGCCGAGCATGGGACCCATTTTGGCGAGCGTCTTGGGCAGTTCCATGTCTTTTTCGGCTTCCAACTCGAAGTCGGAAAGAATCTTTTCGACACGGGTCACGTCGTCTTGGGCTTCCAAAATCTGTTTCATGCAATCCACTGAAAGCGAGCGGCTTTTCTTGGGAAGCGCCTCGGCCAACGTGTTCAGGTTGTCGGCAGTCAAGGAATCAATGATGGGACGAAGCCGCGCTTGGCTTTTCCGCAAATCGAGAAATTGACCGAAAAAGCCGCCGACAAGCAGCAGCGCACGGACGAAGAAATAAATCAGCAGAAGAATGATCGGCACCAAAAGGCCTGTCGAAATCCAGTAGAGAATGTTGGTGATGTAATGCATAATTAGTTTACAGTTTACAGTTGATAGTTTTCAGTTGTTTAGTTTTTATTAGTCCCGTAGGGACGAAGGATATTAGGCAGGTGGTGGAGCGCAGCGGAACCCCTGCCACAAAAAAAGATAGACGATAGAGCGCAGCGGAACCCCTGCCACAAAAAATGATGTATTTTATTAGGTTGATATTCGTTTTTCATGTTTACATCGAATGATTTTGCGCAAGGCAAACCCAACAAGGGCAAAAGCGAGAGTCATGCCAAACAATCCCGCCAAGGCATCCCAACTAACGGAGTCGAAGCCATCGACGGCGGTACGGCCGTTCACCGTGGCCACGATGCCGAGGGCGGCCATCAGCGCATTGAGGAGAAAGAGAAGTTCGAGGCGAAGGTCGGTTTCGGGCAGCAGCCATCGCAACAGCCAAACGAAGGCCGGAACGAGCAGCAACACCGCGCCGGCCAGCGACCACGCTATCAGCGGAAACGACACGCCGGGCAAGGCGAAGATGAGTGTCACCAAAAGGCTGAACAGCACTACGAAGAACAGCAGGCTCGGAAAATAGCGCAACACTTTGAGCAATCGACTTTTACGTTTTGGCAAATCTGTTAGACCGCCGTATGTCGCCTCGACGATGCAAAACGCCATCTGCAAGGCTACCTCGATGGTGAGCAGCACGGCGGTGTCGGCCATCAGCGTGGGGTTGGCGAGCCAGTCGGCAATCTGTGTCTTGCTTTGCTCGATGGCCAAAGGCCATGAAAAACCTACCCAAAGGGCTGCCACCAATGCCATGCCAAGCGTCCATTTCCACGGCAGGAAGCTCTGTTTCAGCATGAAACCAACACTGACGAGCGACATCAAAGCGAGTACTACGGTTTGCATTATTCCTCCTGTTTTCTGCGTTTGCGCACCAAAACCACGAGCAGCACCAAGGCGACAATCACGCCGACGGCCACGGCCACGTTGCTCAACACTTTGCGGGTGGCTTTGGCTTCGTCGTTGAGTTGTTCGCGCTTCATCACCATACCTTTTTGGTCGGCGGTGGCTGAGGTTTCGCGGATGCGGTTGATGTTTTGGTTATATTCCTTGGCGGTGTTCGGGTCGGTCTTGGAAGCGATGAAGTCGCGGAGTTTGGCGTTGTCGCACACGAATCCCGAGCACGAAGGTTTATGTTGGTTCACCAATTCGGTGTGCAGTTGCGCTATGTCGGCCAGCTGCTGCTCCGAGGCCTGCCACATTCCCTTGCGGGCGGTTTCCATCATCACGGCGGTCATCTCTTGCAAGGCCGCAGGATTCTGGTTTTCAAAGTATTGGCGCGTTCCCAATTGGTGTTTGTCCTTCACATACACCTCATAGATTTCGTCCCACATCTCGTTGTCGATGGCTTGGGGTTTCATCACGTTCCAGCCGTAGGTGTTTTGGACGAGCTCTGCAAAGGTGGATGCCGCCGAAGCACCGCCTTCCATCATCTCGCTGATGTAGTTGGGGTTGAACAGCGTGGCGCGACTTTCCACTCCGATGGCTTCCTTCACTTCCTGCATACGCATGTGGTTTCGGTTGTGGTAGTCGCTGAGGTAGGCGTCGGGGTCTTTGCCCGTGACGTTGCGCACGGCGAGGTCCATGCCGCCCATGAACTCATAGACGTGGTCGAGGCTGAGTGCGCCCCAAGTGTTGCTTTGTCGGGGCTGCACGACGGCATCGGTGTGGGTGAGTGCAGCCTCGAATGCGCTTTGGCGGACGCTTTCCCAATGGGCCTCATCGCCATAATATGCGCCCATGTTGTTGAGGTAGGTTTCAGCGATTTCCTGTTCTTTTTCCCAACGGTCGCCGGCCTGCACCATGCCTTGGATGCCCGTGCCGTAGCCGCCATTCACGCCTCCGAACACGCGGAAACGCGACACCTCGCGGGCTTCCTTAGGCGACATACCCTTGTCCATGAGCGTCCGCTCGGATTCCTTCACGCCCTCGGCCACAAAGTTGCCGAAATCGCCGTCGTTGGCGTTGGCGGCCATTTCCACGGCGCGGTTGATGAGGAAAAGGCGCGAGGCGGCGAGGTCGCGGAGCTGGCCGCTGGTTTGCACCACCACGTCGATGCGCGGGCGACCTAATTCCTCCGTCGTCATCAGGCGAAGGTCGGTGACGCGCCCGAAAGCGTCGCGAAGCGGCTCCACGCCAAGCATATACAGCACCTGCGCGATGGTGGCACCCTCGGTTTCGATGAACTCGCCGCTCCAAAGGGTGTAGCTCACCTTGCGCGGAAGGCTGTCGTTATGCCTTTTACGATACATGGCTATCGTATTGTCGGCCAACAACTTGCCCTTCTCCCAAGCCGATTCGCTCGGTGTGGCTTCGGCGTTGATGCCATACAGATTTCTGCCCGTGGGCAACACATTGGGATTTACAATCGGGTCGCCGCCGGGCGAAGGAGCAATATAACCGCCGTTCAATGCGTTGAGGATGGCCGAGAGCTCCATTTCGGGGCTTTGTTTCAGCAATTCACGATAACGGCTCACGTTGCGCACCGTGCGTTCCACCTCCATAATCGCCTCGGCGAAGCGCACTTCTTGTTTGTGCATAGCCTCAATCGAGTCTTCATCCTGCGTTTCAACTACAACTGGCTCATTTTGAGTTTCTTGCTTACCCATTACAGCCTCCATTTTGGCCAAGGCTTCATCATCGGCACCCATCATTTTGGCCATTTTCATCGCCCTTTCGGGACTCATGCTCTTGCCCATCTTGCGCATCATCTTTTTCATTCCCGAAACCTTTTCAGGCGCGGTAAAACGTTGAGTCGTATCGGTTTGCGAAGTCGTTGCGGGCATTTCCTGCGCCATTTGCATCATCATCGACATCATGTCGATGGGTGCTTCGTCGGCCATTACTTCGCGAGCGTGGTCCAATTCGGCTTGCGTGATGCCCGCCAAGCGGCAAACAAATGCATCGTTGCCCAAATCAGGGTTGGCCAACAGCGCAGCCACGGTTTGGCGGGCTGGTTCGAGGTATCTCGTGGTGAATTGCGACTTATTCTTTTCAGCATCGGCGACGGCCTTGCCGCGTTGCTTGTCTAAGGCCAAGAGGCTGTAGGCTATCGGGTCGGTGGCCATGGAAAACACGCTGTTTTCGATGTTTTTGTCATCGTAGGGAACGCCCAAAATATAAGGCCGTCCCGTTATTTTCTCGGTGGAAAGTTCTTCGGCGAAGTTGTCGATGCGGACAATGTCGTCCTCGCTGTAGGGTTGCGTCATCAGGCTGTCCAACTCAAGGCTGCGATGGATGCCCAACTTCACCGCCAACCGCTTGACTTCCAATGCGTTTTTGTCGGCATTTTGTCCCGCTTCAAGCGTATGGAAATAGGCTTTGACGGCTTCTGAAAGCTCGCGGTATTGGTTTCGCGTGCCGCTTTCCTTGAAGGCCGGAGTGAGGTACGACTGCAAGACGGCGTAAGAGCGCCGCTTGGCAATCATGGCCTCGCCCACGTTGCCGATGGTGTAGAGATAAAGGTGCGGCGTGGTGCCGATGAGGCGGTCGGGCCAGTCGTTGGCGCAGAGTGCGGCTTGCTTGCGCGGCGTGTATTCGAGACTGCCGTGCGTGCCGAAGTGCATGATGGCATCGGCTTGGAAATCATAACGCGCCCAAAGGTAGGCAGCGATGTAGGTGTGCGGCGGGGCGGCATCGGTGCCGTGCACAATCTTGAAATCGTTGTCGCCCAAACCAGCCATGGGCTGCGGCATCAGCACGATGTTGCCGAATTGCAGTCGCGCCACAGCGAGGCGACCGTCGGGCGTGGCCATATACGCGCCGGGAAAATCGCCATACAAAGCCTTCACCTCGTCGTAGCGTTCAGGACGCAACGCCTGGTTCACCCAACTTTCATATCGCTGTCGTTCAATCAGTTCGGGATTGCCGTTTTGCATGAATTGCTCAAATGCGCCCTCGGCGTATGTGCCCAACACTGAGCCTTGCCTTTGTATCAGTTGGCCTAATTCGTCTGCCGTATTGGGCAGATTCTCAACACGATAGCCTTCCGTTTTCAGGCGTTGCAACAAATTGAAAAGCGATGGCACCACCTCCATGCCCGAAGCGGCCAAGGCGTTCTGGCCAGGACCTTTGTAATAGTAAATGGCCACTTTTTTCTCGGCGTTAGGCTTGGTTTTCAGCGCGATATGTCTGTTCACCGACTGAACGAAATCGGCCAAACGGTTGGGTTCAGCATAGATTTCCTGCAAGCCTTCCGCATTGACGCGGTGCGAGAAAATGGCGTATGGCCTAATGGCGCCGTCGATTTCGGGCGTGACGATGCTTTGCGACAGGAAACCGCCGCTCATGCCCATCTTGTCGGCCTCCCAGTCTTCGGTGAGTTGTGGCACATATACGGTCGTAAACAACGGAATGTCAGCACGTTTCAGATACTCCGCCATATAGTCGCCCATGCGCCCGTGCGCCATGTTGATGACGGCTGAAGGCTGGACTGTGTCGGCCATCCCGCCACGGATGAAGGCGCGCATATTACTGACATGATAAACCATGTTGCCCGATTTTTCCAAAGCCGCAATGAGGGCGTTTGGCTCGCCCATCACGCCGGTTAGAATGATTCGGGGTGCTTTGTCGCTATATAAACCATTTGTTTTCAGAAAATTATCATAATCCTGGATAGAACTGAATCCCAAATCCTCCTCGTCGGGATTTTTGGGGTCGAAGTGGGTCATCAAGTCGCGCGAGGCAGCTTTGACGGGCTGTGGCTCGTGGGAGCGAAAGCGTCTGCCATCCACCGCAAAACGAATGAAATTGAGCATGTTACGATAGTTGGTCCGCCCGCCGTTGTTGAGATAGCGCACAAGCGTATCGGCGGTGGCGGCATCAAGGCTGATGATGTAGTTGGCCGGATTGGTGGCCGCCGTGGTAAGGGTCGGCACATCGTCGGCAACTTCTTGAAGCACAGCGCGTTGCTCTTCGGTGAGGCGTAGTCCCATGCCGTTCACCATCACCATGTCGAATTTGCGGAGTTTATGCAATTCATCAACGCTTATCTCCTTGATTTTGATATAGTTGTTGTCGTTGCTCTTGGCGATTTGCCCCAAAGTGGTGATTTGGTAATTGACGAAAGCCACCTTGGTCGGACTGAAGCGTTTTTGCCAAAGCATGACGGCGGCCCAAACCACGGCTGCCGCCAAGAGTATCCATAGCAGTTTCTTTTTCATAACTTTTTGTCTTTGAAGTATTTGTCAATATCGACCGACAGCCCGACGGCGAAAGTAGTGCCCGTGGTGGCCGGCGAGTTGCTGTAGTAGTATTCGGGGACGTAGTTGAACAGGTTATCTACCGTTGCGGTCAGGTTGAGGCCGCGCCCAATATGCTGAAGCACAGATAGTTTCCAAATCGTATAACCTGGATAGGTGACGCGCTCAGTTTCCGTGAGGTCGGTGAGCGAGGTGTATTCGTCGCAGGTGACGGCGGAGAGTGCGCGACCTGTGAGTGCGACGTTGAAACCATAGTTTTTCCAGTTTTTGCCGTATTCGATGCGGGCCGTGGCACTGTGAGGGCGCGTGGTGGAAGTGTGCAAATCGCTGTCGTTCAAGCTTTCATGCGTGAAGATGTAGGACAAGCGCACCCGAAGTCCGCAGTCCCATCGTGCCGACGCGCTGAAGTCGAGGCCGGAGATGGTGAGCGGCGACATGTTTTCGTACATCATCCCGTTCAAGGCTTGGTTCCACACGGTGGTGATGCGGTCAGAGACACGATTGTGGAAGCCCAGCAGCGTGACGTTGTAATGGTTGCGTGTGTATTCGGCGGCAAGGTTGAAGTTGTGGCTCGTTTCGGGGCGCAGGTTGGGGTTGCCGTAAATCATGAAGATATTGGCCATATCGAAGCTCATGTACATCTCTTTCAGCGTCGGGGCGCGGAAGCCGTCGGCGTAGGAAGCGCGGAGCGACACCTTGCCGAGTTTGTACATCATGCCCAATTTGGGCGAAATGTGGTGCAGTTTGGCTTGCGAGAAAAAGTCGTAGCGCAGGGCCGCAATCACGCTCAGTTTCTCCGTCGCGTTCCAGTCGAACTGGGCGAAAGCGTCGGCGGTATGCTGGATGTGTGCGCCGTTGTCGCTGAATTGGTAGCTCATCAAGTAGTCGCGCATATAGTCGCCGCCAAGGGTGAGGGTGCTTTTTTTGCCAAAACCATGGTTGAAAAGGCCGCGCAGGTTGTGCTGCACGTTGCTGTAGGAGCGCACGTCGAGGCCGCTTTGCAGGGCGTAGCTGCTCTTGTCGTATTGGTCGAAGGCATAGCTCAAAGTCAGGTCGCTGCTTTCGTCGAGGTCGTATTCGGCTTTCAGGCCGCCGCTGAAGTCGCGGTAACGGTCGTGCGCGGTTTCAAGCGACTCGCGCTCGCGGAAGAAGTAGCCGGCGCGGGCGGTGAGCTTCATCCTATGGGTCGGCGAAACCGTGATTTTCTCCTTGAGGCTGAAGGTGTGATTGCCGTAAATCGTGCCGAAGTCGCCGTCGTTTTTCAATGCGATGGGGTCGCAAGAGGTGTGCTGAAAATTGGTGCTGCTGCTGAAACGCCCTGTGTTGAAGCTCAACGAAGCACAGTTGCGCCAGTCGTTGTGGCTTCCCCAGCGGCTGCCCACGTTGAGCGTCCACGGCTCCTTGGCCTCGCGGCTGATGAGATTGACCACGCCGCCCACGGCATTAGAGCCATAGAGCGACGAGGCCGCGCCCTTCACGATTTCGATGCGCCCCACGTCGTTGAGGCCGAGGCGACTATAATCGACATTGTCCAAAGTTTCGCCCGACATGCGCTCGCCGTCCACGAGAAACAGCACCGAATTGCCGCCAAAGCCTTGCATGTTGAGCGAAACCTGCTGGTTCATCGAATAGGTGAACTCGATGCCGGGCAGCTCGGCTTGGAGCAGGTCTTGCACATTGCCGACATCGGTGGACAGAATCTCCTTGGCATCGATGACGCGGGTGATGACTGGCACGTCTTTCAGCAGTTTGGGCGTGCGGGTGCCTGTAACGACCACGGTTTCAAGCATACTGACTTTCTCGTCCAAAGCCACATCCAAAGTCATCGAACTTCCCGATTTAATTTGTTGGTTTTTAGTATGGTAGCCCAAAAACGACACTTCAATATGGCAGGCTTTGCCGTCGGGAAGTTGGAGAAGGTAATGCCCTTTTTGGTCGGTCACGCTTCCGATGGCGGAATGTTCCTTGACGCGCACGGCTGCACCAATGATGGCCTCACCCGTGGTCGCGTCGCTGACCGTGCCTTGCACGGTGCGCTGCGCCATAAGGTCAAAGCCGAACCCCCAAACCAAAGCCAAAAGGACAAAGAGGCGAAATTGTTTGTTAATCATATCA
>ONVP01000125.1 GCA_900321315.1 uncultured Bacteroidales bacterium | reverse complement strand
AAACCTGAAAAAATCGCCGCCGACGGCTTTGCCACTTTCTCTTATCTCGATGAAAACCACCACTCCAAGCCCCATGGCGTGACGCTCGTCCCCGAAACAGAAGAGGAGAAATTCTTGCAGCAGCAGGCTTTGGAGGTGATGGAGGACTCGAAACGTAGGGCTTTGGCGATGAATGCTGCTGGAAAAAATGCCTGAAAAGGACCAATATTTGGAAAATTGTGTAATTTTGCAGCAAATTGAACAATTATGAAAGTCGGACAACTTGTGAACATCAGCCCTTATCTCACCCATTTGACCGATTGGGTGATGGGCGAAGTGATTGAGGTAGAGAACAATCCTTATCGTGGCATTGTCATTGCTGCCAAGGATAATCTCGGTCGCATTTTCTGGGGCGAGAGCGATTATTTTGAACCTGTCAACGAGAAGGAGCTATGTTTGCAATAGCCTTTGACATGGTTGTCGCCCAATTGGAGAAGCATTACGGCGAGCCTTACAACAATGCTTATTACGAAATCAAGCATGTGTTGGCAGACTACGACTTTGTCAATTTGCAAGGTAGCGTATATCTGACTACCAATCCAAGTTTGGCGAATCTTTACGATGCCATACAAGCCTTGAGTAGCATCGAATGGTTTAGAAATTCAGTGCGCGACATCCGAGGCTTCAAGGTGGAGGATTGGTCGGATTTCACTGATTCCGTGAAACATCCGGAAAAGAATCAAAGGAAGACCAATGTTAGAAAACGTAAATAAAGCAGCTTTGTTGTATTAGATAGGATTGTAGTAGTAACAAATAAAAGTAAAAACCGTGGCTTAAGAAACTGACATAATAAAGACATATTGAGCTTGACGCTCTTGTTCTCTTTGAGTAAAGTCTGGAAAACTTACTTTGGAATGGGAATAAGAAGGCGGAAGGTTCACGTGTAGGCGTGAATTTATTCGACCCTTATTTATTCCAAAGGTATTCCAGACACCTACTCAAAAAATAAGTGGTAACAACGAAAGGATTCATGCCTTTCTTTATGCCCTTACGATAACATAGGCTTTCGGCTCAATGGAGTTTGTTTAATCATTATAAAACTGACGAGCCAACAGGATAAAACTGGCAAAAAGATTATGATTGATGAAAATTTTTGGGTGTACAGACTGGCTAAATGGGTTGGATACCATGAAAGTTTGTTGCGTTGGATTTTGGCATTAGTAATAATCGGAGTGGTTTTATTGATAATCTTTTAGAACTGAGGAGCCAACAGGATAACACGGCAGATTGAATATGTTGAAAAATGATGGACAAGGTCACATGTACAAATACTGTGACTGGTGTGGTAAGTATTGTGGCGCAGGAGGTGTGGACTCATGGAACCATAACTTTTGCTCCGAAAGATGCAAAAAAGCATACGACAATTCACATGGTACGGTTGATGGAGGATACAAATCTGGATCAATCGGCCATGGAATTCATAATGTGGTAAAGAAGATTGGAAGAATTCTTGCAATAATATTTGCCATTATTTTCGGAGGCGCTTTAATGTTAGAATTAATTGCACATTATCTCGAATAATAACAATCAAAACTTAAGAAACATGGGATTATTCAACAAAAAGAAAACAAACGAGACAAAACTCGCAGTTGCTGACATGCCCTCTCTGTTCATGTGTGATGATTCCGAGGGTAACCATGGCAAAGAAGCCATGCTTGATTATCAACTCTCTTATTTGCTGAGGTTGGCAAGTTCTAGTGAAAGTGGTGACGAGTTGGCCAAACGAACACTGATGAAATTGTTGGAGAAAGAAGTCCAGCTGAATCAATATGGTTATGTGGACAATATTGATGTTGCTAATGTAAAGGTATGGAAACAATGGCAATGCATTGATCTGATAGCAGAAGTAGATGCTTATTTCGGCCCTTTCCCAGATCAACAAGAAGAACAACATGTTATCGTCATCGAGAACAAAGCCTATACACGCATACATGACGACCAGTTAAGTCGCTATGTGCAGGATGTTGAGGAATGGTATAAGGGCAAGGATGTGCAAATCCACTATTGGGTCATTACTTTCTTTGACAATGACACTAAAGAATTTGAGGCTATTGTCACGCAATGTAAAGAGTCAAAGGGTGATTGGAAATGCTTATCTTTTGAAGATGTCGTTGATTTGACAGACGAGGAACAGCAAAAAGGAACCTATAACGAAATCCTTGATGAGTTTTGGGTTAAAAAGTGGTATTAACACTATAAGAACAACAGGCATCCTTTGAAGCAATAAACTTACCCCGCTTCCCGCAAGAACAGCGCGTTTGGGGTAAGTCTTTTTTGTTCTGTTATAGCCCCAATTCTTTCGGATAGCAAATAAAATGCTCATAATTGGTGCGTTCTCCTTGGCTTTGTATCCAAAAAATAAAAAAACTTACTTTATAAGGTAAACTACTCAAAAACTTTTGTATCTTTGCGGCGTTAAACTGCGAAGATATGACAAAAGCAACAATACTATCATTAGAGCAAACTGAAAACGCAGGCCTGTTCACCATTATCTTTGAAGATGAAAACCAATCGGAATTCGTAAAGTTTGTGAACAAGTTCAAGGATGATGCCGTCAGAAAGAATGACTTTAAGAATTATCCTCAATCAGATTGACACAATGCTGCTGAAAGGTTTTGAGGAAAGGCGTTTCCATCCAGAGGGAAAAATGAGTGATGGAGTTGCCGCATTACCAGTTTACAAAAGCGGGCTTCGACTGTATTGCCTGCGAATGTCGGATAGTGTATTGATTGTTGGCAATGGCGGTGTGAAAGACACGAAGACATACGAAGAAGACGAGGATTTGAATGGTTATGTTATTAGTCTTCAGAAACTTGATGCGTTGCTAAAGGCTGACATCAAGAATGGATTGGTTCGCATTGAAAAAACGGAAATCGTTGGCATTGATGATAAGGAGTATGACCTATGAAACAAGACTTGGAAGGACAGAAACTATTTCGGCAAATCGTTGACGAAACCCCAGCGGAACTGAAAACCCAGTTGCGTTTTTCGGATTCTATTGCTGAAAAAATAGACGGCATACTCAAAGAAAGAGGCATGTCGCAGCGTGAATTGGCGAGAAACACGGGAAAAACCGAGGCCGAAGTCTCGCGCTGGCTTGGCGGCACGCACAATTTTACCCTTCGGACATTGGCCAAGATTTCTATCGTGCTTGGCGTGGATTTAATTCAGGTTTAGCCATAAATTCCCAACTCCTTCGGAAAGCAAATAAAATCCTACATCATTTCATGTCATCATGTTTCCCTTCCTGCATGGCAAAGATTTCCTTCTGCCGTTCAATTTCAAGCAGGAGTTGCTCTTTGTCAGGGAGATAGGTCAGGTATTTGGCGGCAAAAAGTTGTTGGTTGTCTTTCAAGATGCTGTATCGCGCCAAGTCCTTGCTGGTTTCGGCGCAGAGCAGCAGGCCAATGGTGGGATTGTCGCCCTCGCTGCATTTCAGTTCGTCGTACATCCGGATATACATGTCCATCTGCCCAATGTCCTGATGCGTTATTTCGGTGGTTTTCAAGTCCACCAACAGGAAGCACTTCAGGATGTAATTGTAGAAAACCAAGTCGATGTAATAGTCCTTCAAGTCCGTGCGAATCAGTTGCTGGCGGGCGACGAAGGCATAACCCTTTCCCAACTCCATAATGAACTTCTGCAAGTGGTCGATGATGGCCGTTTCCAACTTGGTTTCGCTGAAGGCCATGTTTTGTGGCAACCCAAGAAACTCCGCCACAACGGGATTCTTTATGAAAGCGTACTTGTCTTTCTGGTAATCAGCCGTTAAGGTTTTCATTTCGTCAACCACTTCGTGTTTCAGGTCGTCAGGGGTTTGGAGCAGGCGGTAATAATATTGCGAATTGATGTTGCGGTCGAGGGTGCGCACGCTCCACATTTGTTCTTCTGCCTCGTGCATGTACCACAAGCGGGCTTTTTCGTCATCTACGCGCATTAGGCGTTTGAAATGTGACCATGTCAATTCAGCAGGCAGTGTCTGCTGAATCTTGATTAATAGGTCAGATGCAGCCTGTTTAATTATTGCGGAAAATTCGCTCCACACCGTGGAGCGAATTCCGATATCAGATTGGCCCCACACCGTGGATTCTTTTTCGTTTTGAGATTTGCTCCACACTGTGGAGCGAATTGGTAAATCATTGAAAGTCAAATAAAATTGGCGGCAAAACCGCAATGATTGTTCAGAATAGCCTTCGCCAAATTCTTCTGTCAAAGCTGTTGAAGCCAACTTTATCACATACGCACCATACTCGGCCCGCTCTTGGCCATGTTGCATTTGCTCTACAATCCTCCAGCCCAACAGCCAGTTACTCGCTACTTGCATAAGGTTCACTGCCCTGTAGGCCTGCGTTTTGGCCGTTGCAACAATCTGTTTGATGTCTTCGACGAAACGCTTTTCCTCCGTTGCCGCTTGCTTTGGAGCCCCTTTCGCTATGGAATTTTGTTTGCTCATTGATTCTGGATTATCGACCCACAAAAGTACAATTTTTTCCTTTCCATCGAATCCTACAATCCCAACTCCTTAGGATAGCAAATAAAATGCTTCACCACAGGCTGCGAGAGCACCGAAATGTTCAGTTGGTCGGAGGCCTCGCTGATGTCTTTCATCGTGCCATCTTTGTATAAAATGTTGATGGCCGGCTTCTTGGGATGGTAGGCGTGGTTCGATGAAACGCCTTGCAACAACGCAAAATCCGCTTCCTCTAACGACCAGCCATAATATTTGGCAATCTTGTTCCGAATGTCCTCGATATAGTTTGGGTCAAACTCGGATTCTTGCATTTCTATCTTGAATAAGTGCCTGTCCGTCAAACGTCTGCAAAGCTCGGAGAGGACGCGGTCGGGGTCGTCGCGCCAAGCTTTCAAGGCGGTCATCACGTCGTGGTCGTCGAGTTGGCAGAACTTGTCCAAGACGAAATCGGGGTCGTGGCCGTCGGCGAAAGGGTGTTGGTTTTTCAGGAAGAACGACAGGGCCGGGATGGCGAACAAGTCGCGCTCCTGGCTGAGCATCTTGGCGCGTTTCAGCACCTTCATCAGCGTGTATTCCGCGCTCAGCACGGCCTTGTGCATATACACCTGCCAATACATGATGCGCCGCGCCACCAAGAAACTCTCCACCGAATAGATGCCCTTCGCCTCGATAGCGAGTTCATTCCCAACGACTTCCATCATCTCCAACAAACGTTCCGCATTCACGCTGCCCTCGGCCACGCCGCTGAAGAAACTGTCGCGCTTCAGGTAGTCGATGCGGTCCACATCCAACTGGCTGGAAATAAGTTTGCTAAGAAAACCTTTCTCATATTCTCCCTTGAACAACTTGATAGCCAAATCAAGCCGCCCGCCGTGGATTTCGTTGAACTTCTGCATCACTTTCAGCGAAAGTTCCTCGTGCGAAACGCCCTGCACGATGCTGTTTTCCAAGGTGTGCGAAAACGGGCCGTGGCCGCTGTCGTGGAGCAAAATGGCCAACGATGCCGCTTCAAGTTCCTCATCTGTAATGTCGTAGCCCTTGCCGCGCAGCAGTTGTATGGCGCGCCGCATCAGGTGCATGGCACCGAGGCTGTGGGCAAAGCGGGTGTGGTTCGCGCCCGGATACACCAAATTGGTCATGCTGACCTGCTTGATGCGCCTAAGCCGCTGGAAATAAGGGTGTTCGATGATGTCGAAATGCAATTCGTCGGGAATGCTGACGAAGCCGTAAATGGGGTCGTTGAAGATTTTCTTTTTGTTGGAAAGTGCCATTTGCCGCGAAATTTGCTGCAAAATTAGTGTTTTTCGTTAATGCGCTTACACTTTCGGGAATAATGTGTACCTTTGCAACCCAAAAACCAAGCAAAACAAGTGAATTAAGAATACTAATCAAAACCCTTTACAACGATGACAAACATCTATCTAAACTCCATGCAAGCCATCGCTGCAACCAACAAGCCCACTCCCCAACGTGGGGGGGGGTTGGTAAATGATTGTAAATCAATTATTTACAAACAAAACAAAGCCCTGAAATCTAGATTCGACGTAGTCAAAGGGCGACCCGATGTCAAGCACGGGTGCAACCCGTGCGCTCAAACACCAACCCAGCACGGGTGCAACCCGTGCGCTCAAACACAGGATGTGCACAGGTGCAACCGCGCCCCGCGCGCCATCCTCCTCATCCTCCTCCTCGCCCTCCTCGCGCCCCTTGCGGCGCAGGCGCACCACATGACAACATTAGCCAACAACGTGAACAACGGAATAACCTCTTATGAAGACACGTATTTCCTCCTCGATGCCGACCTCGACTTCACGGGCAAGACGTACCCTGTGATAGGAACGAATAATTCCTTTCGAGGCCACTTCGATGGAGGGGGACATACCATCAGTAACGTGAGTATCGATGCGGACTATGCAGGACTTTTTATTAATTTAAGCGATGGCGCGTGCATAGAGAACCTGACGCTCGGCGGCACAAGTTCCATCAAGGGACGCATCATTGGAGGAATCGTGGCCTTAGTGTATGTAGAAATGCCATGGTCTCCGGCTTGTATCCGTAATTGCCATGTAGGGAGCGGTGTTACGATTGAGTTTGGCGGAGATCTTAGCAACTACAACTACGTCGGCGGCGTTGTGGGGTATTTCTCTAGTCATGGTCAGGGGGTAATAGAAAACTGTACCAACGCGACCACGGTGACAGACAACGGATTAGGAGGTAGTGATATGGGAGGAATCGTCGGCTACTTCGACACCGGAGTAATTCGGAGTTGTGTCAATTCGGGCTCTGTGTCAGGCAATTACAGAGTGGGAGGCGTAGCGGGACGTGCTATGGCTAGTTCGGTAAGCGAGTTATATTATACAGACAGGGAGATTTGGGACTGCGTCAATTTCGGTTCCGTATCGGGAAATAGTCTTGTAGGCGGCCTTGTGGGGGATTTAGATATCTTTCTCCACGGCTGCTATACGGGCGGTGCGTGCACCATCGGCGCGGTGGGCGTGGAAGGCTCTACGCAAGGCACCGACGAGGGCTACAGTGTGACGCACATCTACAGCGCAAGCATTAACAAGGCACTGGTAGATGAAGGTTCGATAGACACGCCGCCCGTCAAAACCATCGACGGAACGAATTATTACGAGCAGGGCAGCATCGTCACGCTTTCAGGGCTCTACACCCGCGGCAATCCGGCAGGCACAGGCTCCGTGTGGGGCTACCGCGCAAACAAGGGTCACTCCATCGACAGCGACCACGCGCCCCTGCTGCCGCAGGGCGACGGCACGTGGCAGTTCACGATGCCAGCCGCCAACGTGACCATCAACCCCTTCGGCGCAAGAAGTTTCGACTACGACACATACATTCAATTCGCATCCCGCGAAGTCCCCTACACAGGCGAACCGCAGAGGCCGACAATCACAAGGGTGCTTTCTCACGGCTACACGCTCGCAGAAGGC
>ONVP01000036.1 GCA_900321315.1 uncultured Bacteroidales bacterium | reverse complement strand
CCTTTCGGCGGCCATCTTTTCGTTCATCCACTTCCAGTTTTACGGATTCCTGCCCCGACTGTTTCTCGGTCTTTTGATGGGCTACATGTTCTATATCACCGGATCGCTGTGGACGAGTATCCTCATGCACTTTGTGAACAACGGTAGCGTGGTGGTGCTGTATTACCTCAACGCGAAGGGCGTTATCGACATCGACGCGGAGCATTTTGGCGAAACGCAAAACGTGTGGCTCATCGAGACGAGTGCAGTGGCGACGATAGCTCTAATTGTTTGGAGCTGGAAGAAAGGCCAACGCAGCAACGCCGTTCAAAACCAGACCTTGTAGGAAAACGACGGGATGGTTGGGAAGAAACTCCGCTGCCAAAGCTGCTGTGGCTCGTCGGGAAACTGGTTCCAATACAGCGGGTCGCCTTTCTTGTCGCCGTAGTAGTAATAATACGGGTTTTGGCGGCAATACACATTGTAGATCGAGAACGTCCATTCGGCTTTGCGGCCTTTCTCGGTCTTGGTCTTGAACTTGGCGGCCAAGTCGAGGCGATGGTAGTCGCGCATCCTTGCACTGTTGCGCTCGCCGTAGATATTGGTTTGCTCAAGATACACATCACCTTCAGGAGTGATGTCGGGCGTGGACTGCACACCAACGACTGGCGTATAAGGCAACCCGGTTTGGTAAGTCCATAAGGCACTCAACGTCCAACGCTCGGTTAGTTGATAATTCACATTGATATTGACGGAGTGCGGTCGGTCGTATTCGTAAACGTATTCCTTCCCGTTGTTGATGTGGTCGAATTGTCGCGTGGTGTACGACCAAGTGTAGCCCAAATAGCCGTCCAAACGGTTGAAGTTGAAGCGCGTCATCATTTCAATGCCGTAAGACTTGCCCTTGCCGCCAGCTTCCACTTTGCTGCGCCAGTCGGAGTCGCCGAGGAGGGTGCCGTAGCCTTCACGATAGGTGGCCAAGTCGCGGAGCAGTTTGTAATAGGCATCAATTTCCACGCTGACATGGTCTTGCCAAAAACCACATTGCCAACCAACCGAGGCTTGGTCGGAAGTGGCGGGCTTGATGCGGGCATCAGCAGGAATCCACACCTCGTTGTTCATGATGGAGCCAGGGGTCATCATCAAGTGGGCGTTTTGCGTAACACGCATGGCGGTCAGGTTGAAAGTGCTTTGCCCGATGTTGAAACTGAGGTTCAGCCTCGGCTCCCAAGCGAAGTGATGATAACCGTTGTTCAGGAAACTATTCACCCTCAGACCGATGGAACCATTGAACCACGCGCCAAATTTCATTATGTTGTCCAAATAAAGCGAGTTGTCGAACACGCTTGAAATGTCAGGCAGATTGGCCTCTGAGAAGCTGCTGGTGAAGTGGTTGGGGCGGTAGTTGAGATACGAGCTTTGCAGGCCGTATTCCAAGGTGTACGAATTGCCGACAAAGAGTTTCCAGTCAGAGCGGAGCGAGACATCACTGACACGCGAGGCGGCTTTGATGAAGAAATTGGTAGTATCCATGCTGTTTTGAAGGTCGACCTTCATGTTGTTCTTCAGGCGGTATTGCGTGAACGACAGCGTATTGGCCATAAACAGCCGCGAGCTGACCGCACTGTTCCATTGTCCCGACACGAGCAGGTTGCCCCAGATGTTACCGTTGCTGTTGCGCTCGATTTCGCCGTTTCCCTTCTTGTTTTTCCAGATGCGCATATAGTCGTCGCCCTCATACACATTGAGCGCGAAGGTGTTCTTGGCATCGGGTGCCCAAGTGTATTTGGCGTTGATGTCATGAAAGCTATAGATGATGTTATAGTCCTGTGCATCAGCTACTTTGCCGATTTGGCCTGCCGCAAAAAGGAGCGCATCAAACAAGGTTTTGCGGCCTGTGATGATGAAACTGGAGTTCTTCAGCCCGCCCGAACCTTCCACGGCAAAGGCCAAGTCGGTGAGGCCTGCGCTGACCGAGCCTTTCAGCCGCGTCGGGTCGCCTTTCTTGGCGGTGAGGTCGACGATGGAAGACAGCTTGCCGCCATAACGCGCCGGAAAACCGCCTTTGTAGATGTCCATCGTGTTGATCATCTCGGAGTTGAACACCGACATAAAGCCGCCCAAATGGTTGACATAGATAAGCGGCACGTTGTCAAGCAGATAGAGGTTTTCGCCTGGGTTGCCGCCGCGTACGAGCATGAGGCTTGAGGCTTCGGTGGCCGCCTCGATGCCGGGCAGTTGCTGCGCCGCTTTGATGATGTCGGGGCGACTGCCTATCGTGGGGATTTGGTCGATGCTTTTCGCGTTCAAAGTCAAGGTGTTGAAAGTCTTGCGCTCGATGCGTGTGGCTTTCACTTCGACGGACTGAAGGGTTTCGGTCAATGGCTGCAAATGGATTTGCAGCGGCTTGTCGGCTTGGTCAACCTTGATGCACTTCTCTTCGTAGCCTATGCACGAAACGCAAAGTGTGGCAGGCAGTTCCACGGTAAGGTTGAAATAGCCTTTCTGGTCGGTGGCCACGCCTCTTGAGAGGTCTTGAAGAAAGACATTGGCACCGATGATGCGCTCGCCGTTGTCAGCATCACTGACGAAGCCTGAAACATGAACCTGTTGGGCTTGGGCAAAACAAGTGGCCAAAAGACCTATTAGGAGAAATATTCTTTTCATGGCGGGTTAGTCTTCTATAAAAACAGTGTCAGTCATGGGCGCGATGGCGGCAAACAAACCAAGGCCATTCTCCACATTGCCATAAAGATTGACAGGTGTGATAACGCCGAGTATAAGACTAGTGTAGGCATCAAGACTCTCATTAGCATCTTGGCTCTTCAGATAGCGATAAGCCGACTCGGAAACGCCGTGCATATTAACGGCAACATAGCCCGATCGGGTATATGCCCCTGTAGCATTTTCACTGAAGCCATAGCCACTCCTCATACGCGTATTAACTTTGAGTGTATAAACCGTGTCGCGGATAATCTCGTTACTAAATAAAAGCCGGCCGGAACCTTCATTGAGCAACACGGGGTCGTCGGTGTTGATGGAGAAGCCAATATGGCTTGTGCTTATGGCCACCAAGCTGGCATCAAATAAATACTCAAACCGAGTCTCTATACTGGCCTCATAATAGGTTTTTCGGTTAGGGTTGTTATTAAAGGTGACCAACACAGCCGCACAGGGATTGCCCTCGTCGTCGATGGTGGCGTTTCCCATGATTTCAATGCCTGTAACCACGGGCGTTTCGGGCATTTCGGTTTGGGCAAAGAGCGTGTCGTAGCCCGGGACGATGACCTTGCAGGCATATTCGTGCAAGGCCTCGGCGGTGGTCTCGCCATAATAAAAGCCTTCGCCGCCGTGTTGCAGTCTTTCAACAAATTGCCCGTCCACATAGAAGAGCACTTCGGCATCCGTGCAGGCGGCGGGATGCACCGAGTCGAGGCACTGTGCCAAGGAAACTTGCACCCAGACGGGCTGGCCTTGGCTGAGGATGGCGTTCAGTGTGGGTTGAGGTTCAAAGTCGGGGTGCTCGTAGTCGCTGACCAGCTTGCGGCAGCCGCTCAAGGCAAGCGCAAAGAGCAGAAAAAGAATGAATGTGTTTTTCATAAGTTGAAATCTTTTTTACTATGACTTGTGACTATGACCATAACCACTTTATGAGAAGTTGAAGCTTCATATAAAAGTGGTCATGGTCATCGTCATTAGTCATTGTTTTGTGTTTTGCCATTTCTTCGGGCCGCCGAAGCGGATGTTAAGTCCTAACGTATGTGTACTCAACTTGCCACGACCATAATCAATTTCATAGAAAAGGCCAAAATGCCTTGAAAAATTAATAGCAGCACCGGCTCCAATGGAGTAATAAAATGCTGTCCCGCTAGTGATGAAGGAAACACCATTAGGAAAAGTGGTTTTCGCGCCTAATTTTCCAACCGCATAGAGGTCTATATAATAAAACGAAGGCTTGATGACAGCTGGAAACAAGTGTGCTTTTCCTACAGCACCATAGCCTAAATAAACGGGATAATTCTTATGGTCCCCGTTACCGATTGGGTTAATCAATGCGTTGCAAAACAGGCCGACTTCCAAATAATCATTATAGCCGTATAGGAATTCGGCTTTAGGGCCAATGATGTTGTTTATGGTTTGGTTAAATCCAGAAAGGCTGAGATTGAACTGCCCCTTTATGAAAGGTTTGGCACTTGAAGTGCTTTGTGAAAAAACGAGGCTCGTGCTGAACAAAATAAGCAAAGTGAAGATTATTCTTTTCATTTGTTTGAATGTTGAAAGTTTTGGCGGGCCGTACGGCCCGCCAAAACAATTTGTCATTATAACGGGAAAATAAGCTTGGGCGTATCTAATGTACGTGACCAGCCTGAGTACGTATTGATTTTAAAACCAGCAGCAACATTTGGATATACAGGCATTGTACAGCTAAAAACCGTTGTCGAATACCCGCTACCTGTCCCATCTAAATCATAATTGGTTTGGCCATTTAATGGAACATTCCAACTCGAACTTATGTCGTATGAAGTACTTCTTTGGCATCTATACCAAATACCAGCGACTCTATGATATGGGATAATCAGTGACTCCAATGTAAATAGATATACATAGTTGCCTGGAATTTCTTCATACACAGTTATTCCAAAGGCCTGGGTTTTCGTTACATTCCTATTCGCTTCCGAATAAATCCAATTGTGGCGTGTAATCCTTTGGGAAATGTAAGACTTATAAGTATTCGTATTGGCTTCCATCCATAGAGTATCTATGTCGTATGGATATTTTTTCCTTCTTGGTTGCTCAGAACGATGATGTGTATCCCCAATAAATTCATTGGGAAGAATCTTTTCTGTGTCAAAACAGGTCAGTCCTTCATGTTGACGTTGATTATCATAATGAGTGATTGCATTCAAAACACTAACATTGTCGGATTTACTCCATATAGTGCCTTCATTAAATGCTTTAACACACATATCACCAATTTTCAGTATTTGTTTCTCGTTAACCAGATAGTTAAATGGCGTTTCTTCCAAGTAACTGCTCAAATACTTTTCACCACCTTCTTCTCTGATATAGAAGTATTGGGAATTTTCTTTCACAAAATCATAGATGTCTTGATCAGAATTAATACCCTTAGCTTCCAGATTTTCAAGAAGTTCATAACATTTTGTCGCATACGACTTGAAGCCTTGCTGCCGCTCCCACTCGCGGCGCTCGTCCTCGCCCATGGCGAGCACTTTCTGCCGCGTTTCGGCAAATTCCTCTGCCGAGCTGAAGCGCAACATTCCCTTGCTTACGTTCTTTTCTGTCGTTACAGTTTCTTTCGTGTTGTTGTTCTCCTGTTCCTTCTTGCAGCCCAAGAGTAGCATCACGAAAAAGATTGCCACAACGAGAGAAGCCGTCATGTATTTCATTGCTTTCATTATTTTACACTTTATGGTTTATTGTTGTTTTTAATTGTTGTTTGTGGCTGTGCGCTTTCCCTCCTCGTTTTGCCAAGCGATTCGGGGGTGTCGTGTTGTCTCACCGCCTATGGTTTGGATGCGCCCCGCCAACGGCAAGCCTGAGTAATGGTGAGGCGGCAAGCCGGATGAACTTGTTCTTCCCCAACCAGCTGAGTTCCGTGGCAAGCCTCCAAGATTGCCGTCCTTGCGTCTTGTCACAGAAATCCTTGTCATAGCAAAATCGCTGTAACTTGTTGATAATCAGACTGTTGGAGAAGGGGGGGGGGGGGGGGTAAGAGAAAACACAACGCCTATGAGCGTCCATCTCGCGATAGCGGCTCGGAGGAAACGGGATAGTATTTCGGCTAAGCGTTCCACGGGTCGTTAGTGTTTTTTCGGCTGCAAAGATACGGCAAAAAAATTATCTGTGCAATTTTTTTGAAGATTATTTTTGGGGGGTGGACTTTGTAAGAACACACCGCGTGTGTCCGTTGTTATCGGATCAAAACTCAAAAGGCGACACCATCGTTGGTGCCGCCTTTTGGCTATGAAAACTTTAAAACATATCAATTTTCCAGCGCGCTACCCTTGAGGGTCGTATAGTTGATACGGAAAGCGCCCACCTTACGAAGCTCTTGCTTCACGTCGGTGACGACACCCATGCGGGTGTCTTTGTGCACCTTAAGTGCGGTGGTCAGGAGAGGACGGTCGGCTTCGCTGCGCGAGTCGCGTTCCTTCTGGATCCAGTCGGCGATGTCGGCCGGACGGGCGAAAGCATCGTCCAATTGGATACGCGATTCGGTGCCGAGCTTGGCGTCGCGCGGCGGGCCGATGTAGATTGAACTCACCAAAGCCTTGCGTTCGAGCTTCTGAATCTCAGTAGCCTTGGGCATGGAGGTCTTCACCTTCAGCTCGACGTCGCGCATCGAGGTGGTGATCATGAAGAAGAATATCAACATGTAAACGATGTCGGGCAATGACGAGGTGCTCACTTGCGGCACTTCTTTTTTCCCTTCTTTTCTGAATTTACCCATATTTTATCCTCCTTTTAGTTTGCGCCGTAAACAACAGGCTCGGCCTCGCTGACGCGGACAGGAACGGCCTCGTTGATGGCTTTGGTTTGGTCGTCGGTGAGTTGGTCGAGGGTCTTGCCGAATTTCTGCTTTGCCATCTCTTCCTTCAGTTCGTTGAAGGCGCGTGCCAACTCATTTTGCACACTGATATACATAGCGTATGACGTGCCGCGGTCGTTCTGCAACGAGATCACGCCTTTCGACATCAGCACATCGCCCAGCATGTCGAAATGCTTGGTTTCGACTTCGGGCGCGGTTTCGTCGTTGGGGCGCGGGGTCATGAAGCGCTTGGCCTCGTCCTTCAACAGCGAAATGTCGGACGGACGGCCATTGACCAGCAGCTTGTCGCTCTTATTCACCATTACATTCATCACGTTCCTTTCCTTGACCTTCACATCCTCGTCGTTTTGCTCGACGGGCGGGGGCAGACGACGGGTGATACCGTAGTCCACGTCCATGGAGGTCGTCATCAGGAAGAAACACAACAGCAAGAATGCTATGTCAGCCTGCGAACTCGAATTGATTTCCGGTGTCTTTCTGGCCATGATGAATTGGTTTTACTTTTTGACTGCCTTGTAGAGCACCGAGAACACGATGGAAAGGATGGCAACTACAAGGGTGATATAGAAGAAATTCAAGGCGAATTCGACCAAGCCGTGCGTCTTGCCGGTGTAGAGATGATCGCCAGCTTGATAAGGCAGGTCGAAGGCGCCTTTTGCCATAATGTAAGCTACAACTGCAATAGCAGCAATCGCAATGACTAAAATCAACAGTTTCTTGGCCTTGACACCTTTGATGATGCCGGTGAAGAACGCTGAAACCAATGCGAGAACGATGCCAAGGATAATCAAGATGTAGCCCCAATTCAAGAGCATGTCGGCACGAGGCGTCGGATTACCGGTCTGGAAATCGGGCTTGATGCTACCTACCTTGAGGTAGAAAAAGCTGGCGAGGCAGACGGTAATCAAGGCCAACAGACCAAATACCCATTTTGAGATATTTTTCATGATTACTCCTTATTTAATTATTTGCGGTTATACTTTGCGAGAATATCCATGAACGAGATGGAAGCGTTTTCCATGTCATTGACGATGCTCTCAATCTTTGAAGCGATGAAGTTGAAGAAAATCTGAAGGATGATGGCTGCGATAAGACCGAACACGGTGGTCAACAGAGCGACCTTCATACCAGAGGCAACGATGGTCGGGCTCATGTCGCCGGCGGCGGCGATGTCGTCAAAGGCTTGGATCATACCGATAACGGTACCCATGAAACCGAACATAGGAGCCAAGCTGATGCAGAGGCCAATCCAGCTGAGGCCGCTTTCGAGCTTGCCGCCCGCGACGCTGCCGTAGGAAACGAGGCTCTTCTCGACTTCTTCGAGCGACTGGCCGTCCTGGTAGCGGATGAGGCCTTGGGTGAAGATGCTGGCCACGGGGCCGCGAGTGTCTTTGCAGAGTTGCTTGGCACCTTCCACGTCGCCATTCTTCATCTTGTCCTCAATGCCGCCGAGGAGCTTCTTCGAGTTGGCAGTGGACAAGGTCAGATAGATGATTCTCTCGATGGAGATGGCCATACCAATCAAAAGGATGACCAACACGATGCCCATGAAACCAGGGCCGCCATCGATGAACTGCTTCTTGATGGATTCGCGGAAAGTGAGAGGAGCGGCGTCGTCGGCCTGCACGGGGGCTACTGTTTCGACGGTCTCCACAGGGGCGGGAGTTTCAGGAGCTGCAACCTGTTCGGTCTGCTCGGTTTGCGCTTGCTCTTCTTGAGCAACGACGAGATTGCTGACACCAAAAGTGAACAGGCCAGCAACCATGAGGAAAGCAATTAATTTTTTCATAGTTGAGTTTAAATGTTTGATTATTACTTTGTTGAATTACTTTGTTCTGATGAAACAATCATTACTTTTCTGCGGAGAGAGCGGGATTCGAACCCGCGGTACCCTTTTGGAGTACACACACTTTCCAGGCGTGCTCCTTAAACCACTCGGACATCTCTCCTACGGTTTTCGCCTCTACCTACCCCTCGAAATCGTTGCCAAAAGTACATATTTTTTCAATTGGAAAACCAAACATTTTGCATTTTTTCTTTCATTAATTTCTCAAATCGCTGAAAGTTAGGCTCAAACGGTCATCTCTCCTCGGATGGAAATTTGCATCAGTTCCCTGATTTTGGCCGTTTCAAGGCCTTCGCCGACGAGATACATGAGCTTGGTGACAGCGGCTTCGGTGGTCATGTCGTGCCCGCTGACCACCCCGATGCGGGCCATGTCGAGGCTGGTTTCATACCTTCCCATCTCCACGCTGCCGCCCTTGCATTGGGTGATGTTGAGGATGATGAGGCCCCTGTCGATGGCTTGTTTCAGCGCATCGAGGAACCACGGCGCGGTGGTGGCGTTGCCCGAGCCGAAGGTTTCCAACACCATGGCTTTCAGGCCGGGCGTTTGCAGGGCGTGGCGCACGAAGTCCTCCGAAATGCCGGGGAAGAGCTTCAGGATGCCCACGTTGCGGTCGAAGTCGGTGTGCACCTTCAAGCGCTTGAAGTTGGGCTTCAGGATGCGTTCCTTGTTGTATTTGATATGGACGCCCACGTCGGCAAGGTTGGGATAGTTGGTGGAGGCGAAGGCGTTGAAGTTCTCCGCGTTGAACTTGGTGGCGCGGTTGCCGCGCAGCAGTTGGTCTTGGAAGAAGATGCACACCTCGGGCACGATGGCGGTGTCATCGTCCTTGGCGGCGGCAATCTCGATGGCGGCGAGGAAGTTCTCGCGGCCGTCGGTGCGCACCACGCCCATGGGCAGCTGCGAGCCGGTCAGCACGACGGGCTTGTTGAGGTTCTCGAGCATGAAGCTCAGCGCCGAGGCGGTGTAGGCCATCGTGTCGGAGCCATGAAGCACCACGAAGCCGTCGTAATGCTCATACTCCTCCCCTATCTTCGTGGCGAGGCGCGCCCAGAAGTCGGGCGACATGTTCGACGAGTCGATGAGCGGGTCGAAGCTGTAAAAGTCGATTTGGTAGCCGAAATTCTTCAGCACGGGAAGATGGGCGTAAATATTGTCGAAGTCGAACGGCACGAGAGCGCCCGTCGTAGGGTCTTGCATCATGCCGATGGTGCCACCCGTGTATAGCACGAGGATGGAGGTCTCTTCTTTTTGTGTCATATTCTTTCAGTTGTTTTGTGTTCTCCGAAGCTGCGCTACGCTTGCATCGGGTTAATGTCGTTGCGCCCCTACGGGGCTATGTGGAACAATTGTTTTGCGTTATTTGTAGTAATCGTTGCTATTTCTTCCGTTGTAACATTCAGTACCTCAGCGATTTTCTGCGCCGTCGCCACCAAAAAGGCGGGTTCGTTGCGCTTGCCGCGATGGGGCACGGGCGCGAGATAAGGTGCATCGGTTTCTATAACGATGCGGTTGAGGGGAATATTATGCAGGAAGTCTTTCACGCCGCAGTTTTTGTAGGTCGTCACGCCGCCCAAGCCGAGGTGGAAGCCCAAGCCGAGATAGGCTTTGGCCTCGTCTTCGGTGCCGGTGAAGCAGTGCATGATGCCGCTCAGGCCGCCGTCTTGGTGCTTCTCCAAGAGTTTCACCATCTTGTCGAAAGCGTTGCGGCAATGGATGGAGAGCGGCAGGCCAAGCTGCTTGGCCCACTCCAATTGTGTCTCGAAAGCGTCGATTTGCTGCTTCTCGAAGGTCGTGTCCCAATAGAAATCGAGGCCGACCTCGCCCACACCTATATATATATGGCGCTCCAGTTCCTTCTCCATCGTGGCCAGCACCTGCTTGTAGTCTTCCTTGACTTCCTCGGGCTGCAGGCCCATCATCACGCGGGTGCAGTCGGGGTATTGCTCATGCAGTTCGAGCATCGGCGCGATGGTCGAGGCATCCACGTTGGGCAAGAGCATCATTTTGACACCAGCATCCAGAGCGCGTTGCATGGCCTCGTTGCGGTCGAGGCTGAACTGGTGGTCGTAAATGTGGCTATGGGTGTCGATGAGCAGCATGATCAATACAAAAAATTGTCGTAAGGATACCGTATCGCGTGCATATCGCGGATTTCCTTATAGAGCAAGTCCCTGAACTGCTGGTAGTTGTCGCGGTTCTTGGCGGAGATGAAGATGCAGTTGTCGTTCATCTTGGCCATCCAAGTTTGTTTCAGTTCTTCGTAGGAAACGTTGCGCTTGGTGGGCGGCGTCAGGTCGTCGGGGTCTTTTTCTTCCCATGTGTAGGCGTCGGTCTTGTTGAAGACGACGATGGTCTTCTTGTCGGCGCAGCCCAACTCGGCCAAGGTCTGGTTCACCACTTCCATCTGTGCCTCGAAGTCGGGATGCGAAATATCGACCACATGAAGCAAGATGTCCGACTCGCGTGTTTCGTCCAAAGTGGATTTGAACGACTCCACAAGATGGTGGGGCAACTTGCGAATAAATCCCACAGTGTCAGACAGTAAGAACGGCAAATTCTCCACCACCACCTTGCGCACAGTAGTGTCGAGCGTGGCGAAAAGCTTGTTTTCGGTATAGACCTCCGACTTGCTCAGCAGGTTCATGATGGTGGATTTTCCCACGTTGGTATAACCGACGAGGGCCACGCGCACCAACTTGCCTCGGTTCTTGCGCTGCACGGTCTTTTGCATGTCGATGTCTTTCAGCTTCTCCTTCAGCAAGGCGATGCGTTCGGTGATCAGTCGGCGGTCGGTCTCGATTTGGGTTTCACCTGGGCCGCGCATACCGATACCGCCTCGTTGGCGTTCCAAGTGCGTCCACATTCTAGTGAGGCGGGGCAGAAGGTATTGGTACTGCGCCAATTCCACCTGTGCCTTGGCGTGAGCCGTGTGGGCGTTAGAGGCGAAAATATCCAAAATCAAACTCGTGCGGTCGAGGACGCGACACTCCAAAGCCTGCTCCATGTTGCGGGCTTGGGTCGCGCTCAGCTCGTCGTCGATGACGGCCAGCTTGATGTCTTCCGCCTTGATATATTGGTGGATTTCCTCCAACTTGCCTGAGCCTAAATAAGTTACACTGCTCGGATGGTCCATGGCCTGCACGAAACGCGCCACGGGCACGCCGCCCGCCGTTTCGAGCAAAAATGCCAGTTCATCCAAATATTCCTCGGTGCGTTCGCGACCTTGCTTCTTCGAGGCCACGGCGATGAGGACTGCCCTTTCGGGAATTTTTTCGTAGGTTATGAAATCGCCCATTGTTGTTTTTTTGACACAAAACATTATTTATCGTAGTACACTCTTACAAAGACGAGCAAGATGGGCCTTCGCGTTGGATGTGAAATCTATATTATACATCATAGCCACTGCGCCTTAGCATGTCGGTTACAGATTCACCAGGCAATAAGCGAGTGGTTTCTCCACGCTCGTATGCTCTTTCACCCTCTTCAATCATGGCATAAAACTCCTCCTTGCTCATTGACGTGGGGTCATCCATCATTTCCTTGGCGACCTTGCGGATGTATTTGGCCACCCGCCTCATCATGCTTTCGTCTTCGGCGATGACGGCCATGTCGCGCCATATCTGGGCATTCATGGCGTTTAGTTGTACTGCGGTCATCTTCCTGTTCTTTGTTGGTTCGTGCCGCAAAAATAATCATTTTCGCTGACGTGGCAACATTTCTTCGTCGCCAACATTATTTTACACGCTCACGCCGTTTTATTTCGGCATAGGGTCCATGCCGTCTGGGTTTTTTCTGGTTTTTTCCGGCAGGGGTTTACACCGCCTGCCTGGTATGCTGTCGCCACGTCAGGGCTCCCTCGTGCCGCCAAAGTCACGGAGTGACGACGGATATTAGGCAGGCGGTGGAATGCAATGCAATGCAACCCCTGCCGGCAAAAAACCAAATTCCAAAACAAAGCCCCAGAGGGGCGAAAGGATACACAACAACGACGCGAAACCAATACGCGGTTGCCGCAATGCGGCAGCCCTACAACACCACAAATGCCACTCCCACCCAAACAAAAAAAGGGACGCGCCATGGCACGTCTCCACAACCAAACATTCATTCGGCACTCGTTGCCGGCACAAGCATTAATTCTCGGCAGGGCAGACGAGGCGAACGCTGCACCCGAGGCTACGAAACCAGTGGTCGTGGAAGAGGCTGACGCCGAAGCTCACGTAGTACGCGTTGCTGTCTCCCTTGGGCGAGGCCGACCAGAAGAGGCCGTAGCTGCCCGCACCGTTGACCGTGGTCCCCTCGCGGTCGCCAGCGGCAGGGAGGAAGACACAGCCGGCATCCTCGAGCGTCTGCCAATCATTGGCAGTGATGGTGTTGCTGTTGAATCCGACATCGGCGGTGTTGGTGCTGTTCAAGGTGTAGGTGTTGGCGTCCCAGCCGTCGGGCAAAAGGATCACGCCGTTCACGTTGTCCACATTCGCCTTGGCATAGCGATGCCTGGACCTTTGAACGTCTCGTTCGCTTCGGCCGACGAGATTACGGGCAGTTTCTGCGTCTGGTCGCTGATGTCCACCGAGCAGGTAGTGCTGCTGCCAGGAGTGAGTGTTCCAGCATCTTTATTGCCGAGGAAGTAGAAGTAGAGAGGATCGCCCGGAATCAGGCCGGTGAGGTTGCCCTTGAAAGTACTGCCCTTGTAGGTCAATGTGCCAACGTACTTCTGGCCATTGCCCACATACACCACATCGCCCTGCTCGAAGAGTTGAGGCATAGTTTATAGTTTCCCCTATGGGGAAATCGAAGATTCGACGAAGTCAATGGAGTTGAGGCTTGGTCTATCAAGCGGCGGCATGAACAAACTGACGGTTCGTAAGTACCACAAGCCGCCGCATATGGAAAAACGAATGCACTCCATTCCCTGCAAGGGAATCCCAACTTGTCTTTTATGAATGGAGTTGAGGCATAGTTCCTACACAAAATTTCAAAAATATTGTCTGAATCCTATGATTTTACGTACCTCGTTCAAAGTCTTCGCCGCGCTCTCGCGGGCCTTTTCGGCACCCATGCGGGCTACGCGGTCCAATCGCTCTTGGTCGGAGGCGAACTCCATGATGCGCTCGCGGATGGGTGCAACGGTCTTTTCAAGGTCGTCGGCCAACTGTTTCTTCATGTCGCCGTAGCGGATGGAGCAGTCGTTCCATTTCTCGTCAAAGTACTTCACCGTCTCCGGCTCGCTGACAATGTTCATCATCGTGAAGAGATTCTGGATTACTTCGGGTTTGGGGCTGTTAGGCTCGGTTGGGCCGCTGTCGGTGACGGCGCGCATCACCTTCTTGCGCATGGTCTTTTCGTCCTCGAAGAGGTAGATGCAGTTGCCGTCGCTCTTGCCCATCTTTCCGCTGCCGTCGAGGCCGGGCACCTTGATGGCATCACCGCCGAAGTAGTAGTTTTGCGGCTCTGGGAAGAACTCGATGCCATAGATGTTGTTGAAGCGGCGGGCGCACTTGCGAGCCATCTCCATGTTCTGCTCCTGGTCCTTGCCCACGGGCACCCACTTGGCACGGTG
>ONVP01000298.1 GCA_900321315.1 uncultured Bacteroidales bacterium | reverse complement strand
CGCCGCCTACTTCGCCCGCAAGAAGCAGTACGACCGCGCCGCCACCGCCGCGCTCTACAGCGGCTTCGTGCAGCAGCACTACGGCGAGAACAAGATTGCTATGCAGTCGTTCAAAGACGCAGAACAGTATGGCGACATGGCAGGCGACAGCCTCGCGGTGGCGATGGCTCAAAGCCTGATGGGGAAAATGCTGTATGATGATTACATGAATAGCGAAGCCATCATCATGTTCAAATCGGCCAACGATGGTTTTGGCAATCATCTATCCGAAAAGGCCTTGGTGCTAAACATGGTTTCTGTATGCCATTTGGTGCAAGGCGACCAAGAAAACGCCGAAAAATGCCTGCAACAGGGCTTGGAACTTGCCGAAAAGTGCCACTCTGACAAGGTGAAGTGCAAAGTCTTGAACAACTATTCCGTGCTTTATCGGGTGCAAGGAAAATATGATCAGGCAATAGGATGCCTAATGCGGATGAAAGAAAACTATTGTTTCGATGAAGGCAAAATGTTCATGTATTATCTCAATATGGGCAAGACCTATATGGCAGCGGGCGAGATGGATTCCGCATCGGTATATTTCCAATGTATGGAAAACAGATTGCCCACCATAAGAATAAAGGAAGACACCAAGATTTCCGCTTATGGGAGCCTTTCCCAATTTGCCAAGAATACAGGCAACGACTCGTTGGCATTGCAATACCGTGAAATGCACGAGAAACTGTTGTATGGTGTGATGAAGGAAAAGCAGGAGCAGGTTATATATCGCATCCAGCGTCAATACGACCATGAAAGCCTACAGAACATGATGAGCCAAAAGCTAAAACGATCGCAATATGCTATTGAAATCGGCATTTTGCTGTTGTTTGGAATGGCAGTCCTGTTTTTGTATCATTCGGCCAAAAGGAGCAAGAAAGAGGCTGAAATCAATGCTAACCTTTTCCATTTCATGCAGCAGAACGAGGCTCTGAAACGACACCATGAGAAATACTGCAACATGGATTTCGACAAGTCACAGACCATATCCGACTTGCTGGAGTCCAAATTCAACGCCATGCAAAAAATAGAGTACATAGCCCAAAACCCAGGCGACAAAAGCTATCTCCGCGAATTGGAAAAAGAGGTTTTCGGCGGCAGGAACCATTGGGAGGCCATGATGGATGTCTTCGATAAATTGTATCCTGATTTTCGGGCCACATTGAAGGAGAAATATCCCGACATGACCGACCTTGAACGTAATGTAATTCTGCTTTCGCGGTACAAGCTCACAAGAACAGAGGAAGCCGCGCTTCTTGGCATCAGTACAAGTGTGCTAGACAAAGTGCGAGGAAAAGTGCGAAAAGAACTGAAAAAGGAGCAAGAAAACGCCTAAAGAAACGCCTGTTTTTGTTCTTTTTTCAAGAAAAACAAAGCCTTGGTTTTGGATTGGAACATAAATAATTTGGATTTTTAAAAATAATCGTCTGATTTTCTTTGTTTTATAAAACATAAAGTTTGGATGTGGGTTTGGATGCCGCTTTTTTGTATTAGCTTTGCTGCGTTAAACGTTTAACAGCATAAAAAAGTATTAAACTCAAAATTCAAACTCACATGAACAAGAAATCCATTATGCTTGCAGCCCTATGTGTCTTTGGCCTATGCACTTGGCAGGCCCAAGCCGCAAACAACGACCACGTTACCGTTATTAATGTGGTGGACAATGTTCCAACTGGATATGAAACTATTGACTTAAGAGGTGATTTGGTGATGGGCCCCAATCCCAACGCCATCACCGCCGGTTTCAGCCGCAACGCGGCGTATATCCACTTCAGCCAGAGCTTCGGCAGCGTGAGCGTCGCGCTCCACAACGAAGACGGAGTCCTTGTTTATAGCACGGTGCTGAACACCGACGTGCAGCAAACCCTCATCATCCCCCTTGCCAACAACAGCGGCAACGACGGCTACTACATCACCCTCGACAACGCCACAGGCTTCGCAGAAGGGGAGTTTGAACACAAATGAACACATCTTCAAATCATCTATATATTAACACGTTAAAACCGAACAAAATGAAATGAATAATATTATAGCCATGAAAAATCTTGTAACAATCCTTACATTCTTTGTGCTTGCAATAAGTGCAAACGCCCAGCAAGGCGAAATCCTCTACACAAAATTTGACCCCGACTGGTGCTTGGAGAGCATACAGTATGCACCGGCAGACACCATCAAACTAGACTTTGACGGCGATGGAATATGGGACCTTGCCATCCGCATGTTTTGGCAAAGATATATCGATATCCGATTTATTCCAGCCAACGGTTGGGAATATCGTTCAAGAATTACCAATGATACTCTTCTTCCTCCATCGTTTCAACATCTTGGTCTTGCCGAGGCAGACACAATAGTTCCATACACTCCACCTTTTGGATGGAAAAAAGATCCATATTATCGTGCAACAGGCATGTGTGGAATCAGGAAAGTTGTCAATGACTCGACCATTTACTATGGTTGGCTCGACCAAATCTGGATTGACTCGTCAATTCCAGGAAATCAAAACGGGGGAATTCCATATATCAAGGAATATGAATGCGTCAGAAGCATGGCTTTCTGCACCGTCCCCAACTATCCTTTGCGCTGGGGCCAAATAGATTATGTGGGCATAGAGGAAGACGAGGCCGTCGCTTTTGCCACCGTTCACCCAAACCCCACAGCGGGCAAGGCAACCATCGTCGGCGAAAGCCTTCGCCACGCCGAAGGCAAATATGCCCTAAAACCTTGCGAATATGCAAAAAATTGCTTATCTTTGCCTCGAATTAATAACTAAGTAGATGATCATAATTAGTTTACAGACGGCGAGACGCGAGACGTTTGGTCTGTCCCGTGTCCCGAAGTCCCGTGTCCCGTGTCAAAACAATATGCAGTTTAATTTTGAATAGTTACTTAAAACATTACAATCATGAAAACACGAAACAACTTAAAACATAAAGCCCTTCTCCTCTTGCTGCTGGTGGCAGTGAGGGGAATTGGACAAGACAAAGCCTCACCCAAGAATGAGGCATGGCCCGCGCAAGGTGCCAAATGGACTTATTGTTTATACACCGAACTGGGAGAAGCTTATGATAAGGAAGTATGGCAATCGACAGGTGACAGTTTGATTGGAAACAATATATACAACATAATCCAACCCGTCGATTCAACAGGGCAACCGCTCTCTAATTCCAGAAAAATGCTCCTCACGCGCTACGAAAACAATAAAGTCTTCCGTTACGTGAACAACGAGGAATGCTTGTTTTTCTCTTTCGGACTCAACGAAAGTGATGTGGTCACCACATTCCGGTCGGCCGGATGGGGTGCAAACAGTGTTCCCAACTATGGAAACGATTCCGCTTGTTGCTCGGTGAAGCCTCTCATGGTGGTACGGAAACAAGAGGTGGAGTTAGGAGGGGTTGTTTTGAACGAATACGTTTTGAAAGACACTTTGTTCACTTCTTTATATGGCCATGAATCCGAACAAATGTATTGGAGAATGATTGACAGAATCGGCCCTGTCGGTACATATCCGTTCATTGACCTCAAGGAAGCGGGAGCCTCTGACGGAGCGGGCAATTGTGTTTATCAAGCATGTCATCCTTATGCCCTTCTATCTGCTTACCAAGACGATGGTTTCGAGCATACTTGGTTCGACTGCCATCCAACTGCTATCGCGGAGAACATCAAGGAAAAAGAAATCGGGGTTTACCCCAATCCTACTACAGGTGTTGTCCACATCGAAGGAATTTCCGTTTCTAAAATACTTGTTTACAACAGTTTAGGCAACAGGGTGATAGTTATCCAAAACACAAATGTTTTCAATACTGGATGCTTGCCCCAAGGCTTATACATGCTCAAAATAATTGACAACAAGAACGCAAGTTTTACGACCAAACTAATAGTGAAATGAGAAGAGATATTTTTTCGAAAACGAATCTTATACATGTCAGGAAAGAACTGTTTATCTTTGCGACAAATTGACAACTTAAAAAGCAACAACATAATGAAAAACAACAACTTAAAACATAAAGCCCTTCTGTTCTTGCTGCTGGTGGTAGCGGGAGTGGCAAAGGCACAGACATTCCAGCCTTACAAAAGCGGCATCATCACATATCATGGCTATCCGTTCCCCATCGTTCCGGGAACGGATGAATGGAAAAACATCAGCCATACGCAACGGGTGGCATCACTGCAACTGCCTGCCGACACCTTGCAAAGCATCTCCACGGCAAGGCTTTTGGAAACATGCCTGTATTACCCGTTCAACATCGACATCTTCGCCCTCGACGACCAAATCTACAGTTTCACTAAGGTAAAGGAACAATTCAACGGCTATGCCGAACTGTACCAGCGGACGGATTTCGTACAGGAGTTGATGAATCTGTACGCCTCAAGAAACATCTCCTTCGTGAACCAGATGGAAACAGACCGCGAGAAAGGCCACTATGCTTTCGACTACCACATTATGGAATTCATGTTCACCGATGCGGCGGCAATGGCATCCGACAGCCAAGCCTCGCAAATGGAAGCTATGCTAATGGAGAAAAAAGAGCAAAAGACACAGAACAGTGTCTATGGGAGCACCAACCGAATTGCGATAGCTTTGGCCATCGGCCGTTGCCTGCAACACACCAATGTCTTCTCCGACTACCAAGGCTCTACACTTCAGCCTTTCCTGCAAAGCGGCAAGCCGACCAATGCCAGCGACGTGGACTACATCTACTCAAAAGCGACAAAACCGTAAAATCGCAATGCCATGAAGAAGCTTTTACTACTAACCTGCATAACGGCCTTGGCTTTTTCAGCCTGCCACAAACCCGAACCCAACGGCGGCGAAACAACCGACTCGGTGGTGAGGAAGTATCTTGTGAAGACCTATATCTCCGACCCTAACCAACCTGAAAAAACCATAGAATGGGAAGATGGGTTTAAGAGAATCAAGCGCATCGTGACAAAACCAGGAAATCCGTATTTTGAGGTTGCATACGATTTCGAGTATTTTGGAAACGACAGTTTGAGCGTTGTTATCTTGCTCCCCGAGCAATCCTCTTTCTGGCATGTCGGGTTTTCTAATTTTACATGCCACCTCAATGAAGGTAGAATTACCAGCGTAGATTATTATCGACGCGATACCTATCAATACACCGAGGAATATGGTTATGATGAAAGAGGCAGACTTATTAGCGTAATAAACAATGGAGAACATCCTCATGGGATTATTTATGAATGGGACGGAGAAAATGTGTGCGAAAGCAGAAGCATCCTTCCTGAAAGCGACATACATAAGTACACCGATTTCTGTGAGCATATCGACCCTGAATACACCATGCCTTTTGTCCTTTTCAACGGGTGGACGGATCAATATGGTGATGGCTATTTGACCAAACCTCTCTGGAAAAACTGGAGAAAATGGAATATGGATACGGAATCTTGCAGTCATGAGTTTGACGAAGACGGATATGTTACCATGACCTATTTAATAGATTCTGAAGGAGACACGATACCATTCATGCATTATGTTTATTCAGAATAAAAAGTTCAATGATATGAAAAAGCAGTTTTTATTTATCGTATTAATACTGATTTTAAATGTTTCTTTTGCCCAATTGGTTGATGGAACACCGTTTGATTTTTGCAAGCTAAATGGTATCCAATATAATCCTGGGTATCATCCAGAAGAAGACAACCCAAGATACAGTAATATGTGGGTGACTGTACGAGAAGATAATTTACCCGTTCTCCCGAATTTGCAATTCGGAAGCCGTGAGGCCAGCATTTGCAATGCGGGATGAAACAAAAACAACACTCAAAACATAACAATAATAACCTAA
>ONVP01000034.1 GCA_900321315.1 uncultured Bacteroidales bacterium | reverse complement strand
TGTCACCGTCAAGTTTTGTGAGAATTACACCAGTGATGTCAAGTTCATTATTGAATGTTTCACTGACGTTCACTGCTTCCTGACCGGTCATACTATCGACCGTTAAAAGAATTTCTGTTGGGCTCACCGCTTCTTTGATTTCTTTGAGCTCGTTCATGAGTTCTTGATTTATTTGAAGTCTGCCAGCAGTGTCGATGATAACAGTGTCATAGCCACATTTTTTGGCAAATTCGATAGTTTCGATGGTGATGTCCCAATAGAAGGTGAACAGGGTGGTTATACAAATCCTATCCCATTCGGGTTCCTTTTCCCATGTCTTTTTCCAATACTTGTCTTTGGCCTCGTTAATGAGGTCGAAAAGAAGGACATTTTTGAAAAGTCTCTCGCTGTTCTCTTCAGACTGGATTGTCAATGGCAACTGGCTCAATAGGTCGGTTCTACGAGTACGTATATATTCGAACAGAATATCTTTGTAAAAATGCCAATTGTGGCTTGTACCATCGGCATCATTTAACTTTTCAATAAGATTGTCGGCAATACGCTCAATGACGAAATGTTTTAGGTCGCCTTTATAGAAAACGACCTCCCAGTTGTCGCCGTAGAGTTTGTTTCTGTTGCGTTAATAAACAAGTTGTGCTTCAATAAAAGCTCTATGTTTTAGATTTTCCATACATTTGCATCCGTTTTACGAAAAAGATGACAAAGATGAATAGTAGAAATAGCTTCATTATGCAAAAGAGAGTCAATTGGTCATTGCTAAATCATGGATTGGCCATCCCTATTTCAGTATGGAAATTATTTGAATCATGGGATGCAGATATTCTCAATCATGGCAAATTCAAAAAGATAAAGATTCTTATAGGCAATGAACTATTTGATGCTACATTGGTAAACCAGAATTTCAACCAAGTTACACATCCAAATCACAAAGATATTATTCAGATTAGATATAGTGAGAAATCTCCAATAGCAAAAAGGCTACAAGCATTGTTTTTACAGAGCTATGACTATCTGCGGACTGAAAGAAACAAACCAGAAAACTTTCATAAACAAGTACCTTTATCAGAAAACATACATGAAGATGTCCGCGTTTATTTCACGGACAATCCAAATGTTTTGTGCTTTGAATGCAATACAACTGACGAATACGAACAACTGGCCAAAACATTAAGTCATATTCCAGAAGAAATATATGAAACAGAAAATGATGGTTCTTTCTTTATACACGACAAATTCGCTTCTATTAAAGAAAGGGAAAGACTTGTAAAGTACCGCCGGATAGACCGTAGTATTATCGAAAAGTTAAAACGGCATTACAACTACCGAGATGAAATTACTGGTGAAAAAATTGGTGAATCTTTTGGAGAAAGTGTTGTTGAAGCACATCATATCGATTATTTCACAAAGTCTCAAAATAATGATACGACAAACATTATCATCATAAGTCCAAACTTTCATAGAATAATTCACAAAAACAATCCAGTATTCAATCGGAACAAGTTTCAATTTGAGTTTTCTAACGGTGAAATCGTCAAACTGAAACTATATGACCATTTATTGGCAAATTAAAAGTATTTCATTCTTTTGGCGATGGAAAGATAACCTTGCCTGTCAAAACCAGATGGCAATTCGTTGAAGAACAACTCTCTGTTGGAAATTTTTGACCCGTTTATGCCAGAAGGCTCAACTGCAATCAGTGTTTGATAGACTTTTGAAGTGTGTTGGAGCAAGACTTTGGCCATCGTAATGGCGATTTGGAAATCTGCATCTTCACAAAAGAGTAAGTTTGCAATGGGTTCACCATCCATTATCCGTAGAGCTGTAAGAATCATAGCAATGCGAAAAGTTATCAACCCTAACCGACGGACGGAAGCCACAATGTCAAGTCCAAACATATCGGAATATACTTGTTGGACTTGTTCAAAAAAGGAATTAAATGTCTTTTGTTGTTCAAGTGTGAGTGAAAACCGCATTGGTTGGCAAGACTGTAAAGATTTGTGCAATTCAAAAAACTGATACCCCAAATGGATGAAGAATGTATCAAGCGTTTCCTCTGATTCGGCGAAGACATCGTTCCATTCCAGACGGACATTCATATAATAGAAAATGAAGCGACTAAATAAGCCATTTTCGGTATCGGGAACCAGGCTTTGGATTTGGCGTGGTGTTCCAGAAAGAAGGGCTGACAAGCGAGGCTTTGTTAGTTCGACAAACTCCCTGTCCTTGCGTCGGGTATATGAAATCATTTCGTGGTGGAAGGCTTTACGGAAACCATCGGAGAAATTGCCATAGTCAGATTTGAAGGTGTTGGCCAATGTGTCACCTTCCGTTTCAAACATCAAGCCTACACCTTTGTTATCGTACAACATCTGATAAACAGAGGTTGCGCTGCTGTTAGCCGGGATGAGCAAAGTTCTGATAGGCGGCTCCTGTGGTTGAGGCGTGTTTTTCTTGTCAATCACATGCTCGTTTTGGAGCCTCTTGTACTCTTCCATTTCGGCAGCATACAACTGTTTCAGGCTGTCGTGGATGGGCTGTACCAAATGGCGGCACAAAGTCAATCTGCCTTTTCCCGCCGAAGCCTGTGCCGTAACGAACAGAAACAAGTTTGGAAACACTTCCCGGCCAGCATAGTTGCCGTAAATGTTAGGCAAACAAGCCGAAATCACTGTAAGAGAACCCAACAAAAGCAAATCCCCGTCTTCGGGAGATTGGGCTTTGCTGATAATCTGTGCGAGCCAATCAGGGAGTAGGTGCTGAACCTCTTGCGAAAAGGTCGGCATTTCCTCAACTTCCTCCATATCTACTGTTGGGGTTTGAGAATTGTTAGCTTTGCTTGTTTTCGTCCTATCGTTATACGTGCTAACGTTATTTGTCGAGCAACGGACATCAATTCCGGCTTGCTTGGCAAGATGGAAAAGCGTTTTGATGGTCACACCGTGACCGTGAGCCTTTAGACATTTGTCGAATTGCTTATCCGTTTCGGCGGCAGCATAATTGGGATAAAATCGGCTCAGCCGTTGGTAGAAACTTCTGCCATTTTCATCAAAAGCACCCGCCAAGGCAAAACCTAAATCGCGCCACTCATCATAAGTGGGAGCAATATCAACGGATGACAACTCAATCCTTTGGATGATGTCTTCAACTTGGTTTTCGAGGTCATTGCTTCCTTTGGCAGTGGTCTTTTGAAGGTGGGGCTGATTGGCTTCAGATGTTTTGGCTTTATCCAACCAGTCTTTGGGTCTAAAGGTTTTCTTGCTCATTGATGAAGGATTTTAGGGTTTAGATATGCGTCGGGGTCGTAGGGCAAGAAACAGGCGCGGGAAACATCACGGCCTGACTTGTCGATTTGAACGCCGTAGCGTTGGAAGATGTAGGATGCTACTGCATAGAAATAGTCGCCGTGGGTGTATTCGGCGAGGTCAATAGGGATAATCCATTTGAGGCCGTCACCTGAAGGGCTGCGGAACAGGAGTTGTGTATCGAAATAATCGTCAAGCAACAAACGGCGGAACAAATCGCCCGTGTCGGGTAGGTGGTCGAAGTCGATGCACATCAGACCTGAATGACGAATGAGAGCATTATCGCTGCGTTTGGAGAACACGCCAGAGAAGCAGCAATAGTCGAAATTGTTTGCCCTGAAACGTCGTGCTTGCTGGGTGTCGGTAATGCCTCGAAGCGTTAGCGTCCGTTGTCGGGCGAAGTGTCCAATGAGGTAATGATAGGTGTCGAGCAGGGTGATGGATTTGTGCGGGAAGGTGTTTGAGATGGGAGCGCGAAAGAAGGAGAATGATGGTGCCGATGGAGGGCAGACGCATAGGTCTGCCCCTACAGATTCGGGGGTGATGTTTGGGATTTCGTTATGCGTACTATCGTTCTTACGACAAAGGTGCAGGTCTTTTTCCAGTTTGGCCAGAAGGTCATCACCTGAAAGATGGTAGTGCTGCTCGGCGAAGGTGAAAGCGTTGCCGTCGGGGATGGTGGATGAAAGGTCTTCGTGTCGGGCTTCCTCCGTGGCCCCGCCTGAATCGGCGGGGCGAGGAGGAACGAGCCAAATGTGAAGTGTTGGCTCGTCGGCGGCGAAGGGGTTGCGGCATAGGCCGCAATCACGACCGACAAGATGCAAGACCGTTTCGTTGGGGTAGTATTGCCGCAAGATATGGGCATAGATACCCAATCCGTAATGGGTGGCGAGGAGGATGTCAGTCTTGGTCATCATGGCGAGGGTCGTTTTTGCGGATAGTGTAGTTGTCGTTGAGCAGTTTCTCCACATCTTGGCGGCGGTAGTAGATTTTGCTGTTGATGCGAGAATACGGCAGAGTGCCGTTGGAGCGAAGTGTCTGCAAGGAGCGCAGACTGATGTGGAGTGCGAGCATGACATCTTGGTTGTCGAGCCAGTCGCGTAGGTTGTTATGCGTACTATCGTTATTTGTACTAACGACTTGTATGTTGGCTTCCAAGAGGGCTTGAACGCAGGGGCATTGGGCGAGGGTGCGGCCAACGGGATTGTTGGGGTCGGCGGCCATTTCAGCAATGATTTGGCCGATGGATTTAGGCTGACTCATAGCAGGCCTCCTTTCTTTGCCTCGAAATCGCGGCGGGCTTGGGCGCGTACTTGTACCAGAGTTTGGTGCTGGTCGGCGAGCAGCCATTGATCGATTTCTGATTTAAGGAACTGGAGTTTTTTTCCTTTTTTATGGAAGGGGATGGCATGTTGGCCTATCCAGCCATAGACGGTTTGTTTGGCCGGGCGGTCGGGCAAGTAGTCACACAGCTCCTGAAGGTTAAACCAGCGGTCGGCGGGTTCCACCTTCATTTGGTTTGAGTTCTGAAGCAAGGACTTCATTTCCTTGACTTCGGTGATGAGCGAGGCAACCGCTTTGGGAAGTTGCTCAAAGGTTAGATTTTCGTCTTGAAAAGACATGGCGTTTAGTATTAAAGTTTACAATCGCTTCCTTTTCAAGTGGCCACGAAAAAAGAAAACCGCACTTCACTCTGAAATGCGGTTGCAAAAGTGCTGGATATTTATGCCTGTAACTGGTTACAGTAACCGTTACAAATCATCTGCGCTTGTTGTAAGTAAGTGAATTGCTGATGTTTAGCTTTGAAAGTAGTCCATTGACAAATTCCACTTCTTTTTTATGGGTAGTTGTTAGTTCTTCGGTGTTGGATAGCCGTTGGCGAATTTTTTCGGAAGAAAAACCTGTAAGATAATTGATGAAAGCGGCGATAACAGTGTTGTCGGTGTTTTGAATGGCTTTGAGTTCCTTCAATAACAGAAAAACCGTGTCAGAAGTAACCTTCATCGTTCTTTTAAGGGTGGCACCAGTATCAATGTCACTTTCTGAACCGTTTGGCGTAATGGCTTGAATTTCCTTTATCTTGTCTATTTCCAATTGACACTTATCGGCGAATTGAGCATCGGTTTGTTTTTGTTCGTCTATGGGAAGTTGCTGAAATTCTGTTCGCTCTGAAATAAGCAGTTTGAGTTTTTCTTCATCAGAAATCATGTTGTCAATGGTGCATTTCAGTGTTTTCCATTTCTCCTTGGCTTCTAAACTTGAATAGAGTTTTTTATTGCGCTGCTGAATATATTTCCCTAATTCATTGGAAATGGTATCAAGTTTTTCCCGTTGGAAGTCTGTGAGGTCGTAATGGTAATCGTGAATGTAAAAACTTAGCAAGCGAAGGACATCGTCTTTCATTTGCTCAGTATCCATGCCAAACTCCTTATAAATATGCGATGCGTGACGGGTCTTTTGCAATTGTTGCCGGATTTCGTCAAACAGCCGATATGCGGAATTGAAAATGTCAAGTTCTTCGCGCTCTGTATATTCTCGGGAATCGATAGTTTTTATGAACTCGGCATTAATGGGATTTGTCAAGTAGTCGTCAATGCAAGTGCAAGGATAGTTTTCGTATTGGTTTGAAATAAATTGTTCGATTTGCTCGGAAGTGATGACATTTATTTCCGCTTTGTTCTTATTGGCAATGCAGCCATGCAAGTATGAAAACGATGCGTCTGTAGAAACGCACTTCTCCAATTCTTGAATGAAGTCCCAGTGCTTTTGGCTGTCAATCTTTTTGTTTAGACATTTTTCAACGAATTTAACCCATTTGTCAGGTTCGCTTAAATGAGAAGTGAAGTGTCGGCTGGTTTTTGAATAATTGTTCCGACAATCCAAGAACCTATCAATTGTCGTTTTCAGTTCGTCAGCAAACTTCAGTGTGTTACTGTTGTATGCGATAAAGTCTTTTGCTCTCATGTTCTAATCGTTTAATGGGTTTCAAGTTGATTTGGATGGTATTTGCTGCCTTCTCCTTCTTCTCATCCACGACTTTTGCATAGACCTGCGTGGTGCGGACGTTGGTGTGGCCGAGCATCTTGCTGACGGTGTAGATGTCGGTGCCGCCAGCGAGCTGCAAGGTGGCATAGGTGTGACGGAAGCAATGGAAGGTGATGTGGCGGGTGATGCCTGCCGCCTCAATCCATCGCTTCAGTGGCTTGGAAATCCATGATGGGTCGGGCAGATCAGGGAAGACAAGCTGCTTAGGTTTGCCCGGCTTGCCACAGAGCTGAAGGGCTTGCTCGGAGATGGGCATGTACTCAACGCCCTTGGTCTTCTGCTGGGTGAAATCGAGGTGATAGCTGTTGCCTTCTTTCTTGATTTCGCCCCATGTGAGTTTCTGGATGTCGCAATGGCGAAGGCCTGTAAGGGCTGAGAACAGGGCGGCGCGTTTCATCTCGGGCTGGTCACATGGTGTATTGGCCAAGGTGTTCAACTCTTCGAGTGTGAGATGCTCACGGCGACGTTCCTCGCCTGAGATGCCTTTGGTGGCGGCTGATATGTCGGTCATCAAATAGCCATCGACGAAAGCCATCTTCAACGCTGCCTTGAAAATGCTGAAATAGGTGGATGCGGTATTAATGGAGATGGTGCCTGACTTATTGCCGCCCTGCGGGGCCGTAATCATGAACTGGCGGAAGCTCTCGATGTTCTTTGGGGTCATTTCGGAGAATGGCCAGGGATTGCCTTCCCTGAACAGCCCCAACAACACTCCGACACGGTTCCAATTCACGATGATGGATTGGGAACTCTTGGCGTGTGCTTTAGTATTGACCTTGTTAAAGTACTCGATGAAATCGCATTTCATTTTCTGGTTGAGCTCGTTTTGCTCGGCCTCTATGTCGGTGAAGATGTCGGCATTGTCGTATTCGCGCTGACGCTGCTTGCGGATTTCGTCGGCATAGACACAGGAGATCATATCGGCTTCGCTCTTACACTGGATAACGCCATTGGCATCGCGCTTTGGCTTGTAGGTCTTGCTGGTCTTAGTAGTGCGAGCCGTGCGGGACCTGTCCCAAATGGGTGTAGTAATGGTGCGATTCAGGGCTTCGATGATGCGCTTGGTCTTGCCTCCTTCAAAGACGGGATAGGATTCAAGAATGAGATACCATTCGTTGTGATACTCCGACTTGCGGAGCTTGACGGTGCATTTGGTCTTGGCGAGTTTCTTTTTCATGCGTTCACGGATTTGAAGAGTTTGTCGATTTCAACCTTGGGGACATAGACATAGTTGCCACGCTGACAAGTGGGAATGCTCATCTTGCGGATGGCTTTGTAAACGGTGGACTCACAAACGCCGTAGAGGTCTGTTATTTGGCCGACGGTGTAGCAGTCAGATTCATCAAATTTGTAATTGACCTGCTTGGGCTGCTCGGCCTGAACAGGACTGGCATCGACGAGTGAAAACATGGATTCGAGATGCGCCCTGCTGATGCGGGTGAGTCGCTCCCCGATGTTGATGGCAGGGATTGTGCCTTTCCTGATGAGGCGATAGAGGGAGTCGCGAGAAACACCGAAGAGGGCAACGGCCTCGGGGACGGAGATGTAAGGACGGCTTTCCGGAATCTTGGCGGCTTGTTCTTTGCGCTGCTGTTCCTTCTTCTCTTCGCGCTTCTTCACGCGGTAGGCTGCACATGTGCAGTTTTTGGAGCAATACCAAGAAGAGACGGTCTTGGCGAAGAAGGGCTTGCCACAGACTTTGCATTTGCGTTCGATTTTGTACTTACTTGCTGGCATAATATCGCTGGATTTTATTGTTGATTAGTCGTGATAAGTATGAATAAGTTGCACTTTATCGCTCATTAAGTCGCGTTACAAATATGTTGCAAATATACAATAAAAATCCGATATACAAGCATAAATATCGAAAAAAATCGCAAACAAAAAAAGGTGTAACTTATTGGGTTACACCTTTTTACTTTTTGATGATTATTTTTGGTGGTTATCTTTATTTCACCTCCTCAAAATCCGCATCAGTGACAGTATCATCACCGCCGCCATTCTGCGGGCCTTGGTTCGGGTTGCCGCCTTGGAAGCCGCCGCCCATGTTGTTCGGGTCGAAGCCGCCTTGCGGGCCGCCTTGGGCACCGGCGTTCTTGTACATCTCCTCGCTGGCCTTCTGCCACATGGCGTTCATCTCGTTCATGGCAGCGTCGATGCCGGCGATGTCTTGGGCTTGGTGAGCGGTCTTCAGCTTGCCGAGGGCGTTCTCGATTTCAGCCTTCTTGTCGGCAGGCAGCTTGTCGCCATATTCCTTCAGCTGCTTCTCGGTCTGGAAGATGATGCTGTCGGCTTGGTTCAACTTGTCGATGCGCTCACGTTCCTTCTTGTCGGCTTCGGCGTTGGCCTGGGCTTCGTTCTTCATGCGCTCGATTTCAGCGTCGGTCAAGCCCGACGAGGCTTCGATGCGGATGCTCTGGGTCTTGCCCGTGGCCTTGTCCTTGGCGCTCACGTTCAGGATGCCGTTGGAGTCGATGTCGAAGGTGACTTCGATTTGCGGGATGCCACGCGGCGCTGGCGGGATGCTGTCGAGGATGAAACGACCGATGGTCTTGTTCTGTGCAGCCATAGGACGCTCGCCTTGCAGCACGTGGATTTCAACCGAAGGCTGGTTATCAGCAGCGGTCGAGAAGACCTCCGACTTGCGGGTCGGGATGGTGGTGTTGCTCTCAATCAGCTTGGTCATCACGCCGCCGAGGGTCTCGATACCGAGGCTCAACGGGGTCACGTCAAGCAGCAGCACGTCCTTCACTTCGCCAGTTAGCACGCCGCCTTGGATGGAGGCACCGATGGCCACCACTTCGTCGGGATTCACGCCCTTCGAAGGCTCCTTCTTGAAGAAGTCGCGGACGATGTTCTGGATGGCGGGGATACGGGTCGAACCACCGACCAAAATCACATCGTCGATGTCGTTGACGGTCAAGCCAGCGTCTTGCAGGGCGCGACGGCAAGGCTCGATGGTGTTGTGGATCAGTTTGTCGGCCAGTTGCTCGAACTTGGCACGGCTCAAGGTGCGGACCAAGTGCTGCGGGATGCCGTTGACAGGCATGATGTAAGGCAGGTTGATTTCAGTCTCGCTCGATGAGCTCAACTCAATCTTAGCCTTTTCGGCAGCTTCCTTCAGACGTTGCAGAGCCATCGGGTCCTTACGCAGGTCGATGCCGTTGTCCTTCTGGAACTCTTCGGCCAACCAGTTGATGATGACTTCGTCGAAGTCGTCGCCGCCGAGGTGGGTGTTACCGTTGGTGGACTTCACCTCGAACACGCCATCGCCCAATTCAAGGATGGAAATATCGAAGGTGCCGCCACCGAGGTCATAGACAGCGACTTTCACATCGTTCTTTTTCTTGTCCAAGCCGTAAGCCAAAGCAGCAGCCGTAGGCTCGTTGATGATACGGCGCACTTTCAGGCCGGCGATTTCGCCAGCTTCCTTGGTGGCCTGACGCTGGGCGTCGTTGAAGTAAGCCGGCACCGTGATGACGGCTTCGGTGACCGTCTGTCCGAGGAAGTCCTCGGCGGTCTTCTTCATCTTTTGCAGCACCATGGCAGAGATTTCCTGCGGGGTGTACTGCTTGCCGTCGATGTCGATACGAGGCGTGTTGTTGGGGCCTTGCACGACTTTGTAAGGCACGCGGCGCATCTCGGCGTCCACCTTGTCGTATGTCTCGCCCATGAAACGCTTGATGCTGTAAACGGTGCGCATGGGGTTGGTGATGGCCTGACGTTTGGCAGGCTCGCCCACCTTACGCTCGCCGTTGTCGGTGAATGCAACCACTGAAGGGGTGGTGCGGTGGCCTTCGCTATTGGCGATGACTTGAGGCTCGTTGCCTTCCATCACGGCCACGCATGAGTTGGTTGTACCTAAATCGATACCGATGATTTTTGACATAGTTTTGTTCTCCTATTTTTTATTTGTTACTTGTTTTGTTTGCTCTTAACGAGGTTGCTTTTTGCAACGGCCTGTTTTTGTCAATCTTTATGCCAAAGAATGGCGACTGACAAAATGGCATTTTTCGTTTTTTTGGGACAAAATGCGGTTTTCGCACAATTTTTCCGGCAGTTCTCGCGTTTCCATGAACGTTTTTTTCTATTTTTGCAACTTTTAATCCAAAAATTGATGTATAAAACGATGAGAAAGTATCTGCTAACCATTTCAATATTAATGATTTCCGTTGTTTCCTTTGGTCAAGACAAGGGAAACTTTTTCCAACGGATAAAGAATATCTTCGTGGTGCACGACACCGTTTACATCTTTTCTGGTGCTGCAATTCCTGACACGATTTTCAGCCCTGTCGCCTTCGACGATAATGGTTTTGATGAGGAAGAAGAAGGCAGCATTGAAGAGCTATCGGGCGGAATCCCAACGCCGTTTGACACGCTCGACACCGAAGACAAGTTCCGCAAGGTGATTCTTTTCGACAATTTCACATGGGCTTATTTTGACATTGACAAGCCAGAAATCCCCGATTCGTTAGACACTGAATATTGGAACACGGACATCATCCACATCGTGGGCATCAATATAAAGGACATTCCCGATGAGATTGACCTTATGCTGGTGGATTCCACCCATGGCTTCTGCATCCCGCATCCCGGACAGGTTACGTCCACCTTCAAATGGAGAAAACGCCGTCCGCACAAGGGCGTTGACATCAACCTGAACACGGGCGACGCGGTGTATGCCGCCTTCGACGGCATCGTGCGCGTGGCCATGCCGACACGAATGTCGGGCGGCTATGGCAACGTGATTGTCATCCGCCACGTCAACGGGCTGGAAACCTATTACGGGCACTTGTCGAAATATATCGTCAAGAGCGGCGACATCGTCAAGGCGGGCGAACTCATCGGCTATGGCGGCTCCACAGGGCGCTCCACAGGGCCGCACCTCCATTTCGAGACACGCTATATGGGCCAGGCTTTCGACCCCGAGCGCATCTTCGACTTCAAAAACGGCACACTGCGCAATGAAGTGTTCTCCCTAAAAAAACACTATTTCAACGTCAATTCGCGCTATGGCATGACAGACCAGCAGTCGGCTGCGGCCTCGAAGAAAGCCCCAGCCAATTCTGGTGGCTCAGGAAAAGCTGTATATTACAAGGTGAAGTCGGGCGACACGCTGAGCCAAATCGCCAAACGGCATGGCACCACAGTTTCGAAAATCTGCCAACTGAATGGCATCAAGCAGACCAAGACCTTACAGATTGGGCAACGGCTCAGGGTGAGATAACACAAAAAAAGCGAGGTTCAAGCCTCGCTTTTTTTCGTTAGGCCTGCATCCAAACCTCAACATCCTCCAACTGCAAAGCGGGAATGTCAAGTTTGTTCTTCTTGCGCAAGCCATTCAGCTTCTCGCGCAGGGCGGAAGGCTTCTCGGCCTTCAGTTGCTCAATGGTGTTGTAGCCGTTGGTGAGCAACAAAGTCGCCCAAGTTTCGGCCATACCCAAAGCCATGAAGTCTTCCTTGGTGGCGTTCTTCACGACTTTTTCGGGACGCATCATCGGGAACAGCAGCACCTCCTGAATCGTGGTCTGACCTGTGAGCAGCATTACTAAGCGGTCGATGCCGATACCCATGCCCGAAGTCGGGGGCATACCATACTCAAGAGCGCGGAGGAAGTCGTTGTCGATGACCATGGCCTCGTCGTCGCCGCGACCAGCCAATTTCATCTGTTCCTCGAAGCGGTTGCGTTGGTCGATGGGGTCGTTGAGTTCGGTGTAGGCGTTGGCCAACTCCTTGCCATTGACCATCAATTCAAAACGCTCGGTCAGTTCGGGGTTGTTGCGGTGACGCTTGCAGAGCGGCGACATCTCCACAGGATAATCCGTGATGAAGGTCGGCTGGATGTAGGTGCCTTCGCACTTCTCGCCGAAGATTTCATCGATCAGTTTGCCCTTGCCCATGGTTTCGTCCACCTCAATGCCGAGTTGCTTGCACACGTCGCGCAGTTGGGCTTCGTCCATACCCGTGATGTCGATGCCGGTCTTCTCCTTGATGGAGTCAATCATCGTGATGCGCTTGAAGGGACGCTTGAAGCTGATTTCGTTGTCGCCCACTTTCACGGTTTCCTTGCCCAAGACATCCATCACGCAGCGATGAATCATCTCTTCGGTGTAGTCCATCATCCAGAGGTAATCCTTGTAAGCCACGTAAATTTCCATAGCCGTGAACTCGGGGTTATGGGTGCGGTCCATGCCCTCGTTGCGGAAGTTGCGCGAGAACTCGTACACGCCCTCGAAGCCGCCCACGATGAGGCGCTTCAAGTAAAGCTCGTCGGCAATACGCAAGTACATCGGGATGTCCAAGGCGTTGTGGTGCGTGATGAAGGGACGAGCCGTGGCGCCGCCGGGGATGGCTTGCAGCACAGGTGTCTCCACCTCGAGGTAGCCGCTCTCGTTGAAGAAACGGCGGATGCTGTCGATGATGCGGGTGCGGGTGATGAAAATGTCCTTCACCTTGTCGTTCACCACGAGATCAACGTAACGCATACGGTAGCGCAGCTCGGGGTCGTTGAATTCGTCGTACTTCACGCCGTCCTTCTCCTTGACGATGGGCAGCGGCCTCAACGACTTGCTCAACACCGTCAGTTCCTTCACATGGACGGAGATTTCGCCCATCTGCGTGCGGAAGGCGAAGCCTTTCACTCCGATGAAGTCGCCGATGTCGAGCAGGCGCTTGAACACCGTGTTATATAAGGTCTTGTCTTCCTCGGGGCAGATCTCGTCGCGCTTGATATACAGCTGGATGCGGCCTTTCGAGTCCTGCAGCTCGCAGAACGAGGCGGCGCCCATGATGCGGCGGCTCATGATACGGCCCGCGAGGGTGACTTCCTGGAATTGGTCGGGGTTGTTGTCGTCGAATTGTTCCAAAATCTCCGTGGTGAACACGCTCACGGGGAACGCGGCCTGCGGATACGGGTTGATGCCGAGCTTATAGAGTTCGGCCAACGAATTTCTTCTGATTTGTTCCTGTTCGCTTAACATGATGTGTTTGAATTTTGGGCGCAAAGGTACGATGTTTCGATGAATTAAACTCAAAAAAACCACTTTTACTTTGTCAAAACTTTTGTAATTTTGCAATCGTATGATTAAGGAGAAGAAGACTTTTGTGAAAACAAACAAAAATAGGGGTAATAATGCCTTATTGATAATGCTTGTAACAAGTCCTATCTGGATTATTCCGTTAGCGTTGCTTGTGGATTATTTAGATGAAAGATACTCAGCTCCAAAAGTGGAGAAGGTGCATAATTATCCAAGGTATGAATATCCAGATGATACCATTTTAGCACACCCGGAAAGAATCCCTAAAAAAGGAGAATCTATTATGCCAAGGGTAAATAGCTATGATGGGAACAATGGTGTAGTCTTAACTCTACCTGGTGGTAACAAGATAAATACCCACCTGTCTCCAGAGGAAATCTTAGAACAATTAGACTTGGATTATCAAGATGTCTACGATTACTATGGTGGGGCTGAGGAATTATACTAATCTATCTTATCTTCATTAAAATTAAACTGACATGAAAAAGAATGATTCAACTATTGTAGAAGGTTTTCCTCCGCTAAAGTGTCATGAGCCTCGAGTATTGATTTTGGGAACAATACCAGGGAAGAATTCTATTAGTGCCAATGAGTATTATTATGATAATGGCAATCGGATGTGGAAGATGTTGGCAGAATTAGCAACACAAAAATTGCCTACAAATTATTCCGAGAAAAAGGTGTTATTAGAACATTTGCATGTCGTACTTTGGGATTATTATCAGTTTGTTGAGCGAACTAATAGCACGGATAAAGGTATCCTAAAAGGAACTCCAAACGATATTGTTGGTTTTGTTAGAAAAAATCCGACTATAACAAAGATAGCCATAAATGGTTATGGAAAATACAAAGAGTTTGGAGAAAAACTACAAAATCAG